>JACROU010000088.1:2324-6467 GCA_016214265.1 Candidatus Omnitrophota bacterium | reverse complement strand
TTTAGGCAAGGAGTGTCCCATGCGCATCCAAACTGTGATAGCGCTTGGCGTTTTGCTGTTTTTTTCATCTCAAAATGCCTTCGCGCAAGAATTAATTTCAAAATCCGTGCAGGATCAGCTGTCCAAAATGCAGGCCTCCCTCGAAAAGCTTCAGTCGACGGTGGACAATCAGAATGAAGTGATTCGGTCTCAGCAGACGCAGATCGTTTCGTTAGAAAATAAATTAGATAAAAACATTTACCGGCTCTCTCAAGCCGGTGACCGCGAGCCAGCAGCAGAACCTCGTCCCTCGAAAAGTTCTCCCGGATTTTTTGGACTGTCCCAAGGATTCAATCCGGATATTGGTGTGGTCGGAGTCGTACAGGGAAACGTGTCCAGAAATAATACGGAAGATGCGGATGGTAATGACACCATCGCCATGAAAGAACTCGAGCTCAACTTTGGTTCCTACGTCGATCCGTATTCCCGTTTCGACGCTGTGCTCAGTTTCAACGATGCTCTGGAGGAACAGAACGTTGAAATTGAGGAAGCGTATTACACTCGCTGGGGACTGCCGCTTGGATTTACGGGCAAAGCCGGAAAATTCCGCGCCAAAATCGGAAAACAGAACCTGCTTCATCTGGAACAGCTCGACACGGTGGATTACCCCGTAGTGATTCGCGACTTTTTCGGAGAAGAAGGTCTGGCATCTTCCGGAGTACGCCTGACGAATCAAATTCCCAATCCGTGGGATATTCCGCTCGAGATTTCAGGAGAGCTGCTTCGCGGCAATAACGGAAATAGTTTCTCGGGAATTTCCCGACGTCCGATTCTCGATACCCATCTCAAAACATTTTTCGAGCTGAGTGACGTGATGAATTTGGAACTCGGCGGAACCGCGATGTTTGGAGATGAAAATATTCCGCGATCAATGATTGATTCCACCGGAGCGGAAGTTTTCGTGCGAAGCACTAAAGGCGGCGATCGCTACGGCGTTCATGTGCTGGGCTGGGATGCGACGTTAATCCGAAATATGTCGGAGGGGCGTACGCTGAAAGTTCAGAGTGAATTTTATCTCGAAGACCGCACGAAATTAGTGGTGCCGAATTCAACTCCGTGGGGACTTTACACCTTGATTGATTACCGCTTCTCGCCGTCGTGGAGTGTCGGTATCCGGTTTGATTATTTGGATCCACTTGAAATGGCGGATAAGGGATTCCGGTCTTCTGCGATTTCCCCGTATATCACTTTGTGGCAGAGTGAATTCGCGAATTTCGTTCTTCAATACACGCACTCTGAACCGTTTTTGCCAAACCAGCGATCTGATGATGCGGTTTACTTGAAAGCCAACATTACGATCGGCATCGACAAACACCCCGTTCAATAATTTGAGGAGACTTTAAAATGAAAAAATGGATTAGTTTGATTTTATTTGCTCTAGTGTTTTTACCTTCCAGCGTATTTGCAGCAGAAAAAATTCGCGTCGTCACGACAACCACGACGCTCGAAAGCCTGGTTCGCGAAATTGCGAGAGACAAAGTGGATATTCATCACGTGGCTTCTCCAATCCGCGATATTCATTACATTCAGCCAAATCCCAAGGATTTGATGATGCTGAAGAAAGCGAAAATCTTCGTACATCTGGGGCTGGATCTTGAAGCCTGGAGGGATGCGATGCTGGTGGCTGCAGGAAACCCTTCGTTCCTAAGAAAAGATGAAGGAGCGATTGATGTTTCGGTGGGAGTTCCGCTCTTGGAAATTCCGACCACATATTCCAGAACTGAGGGAGATATTCACGCATTCGGAAATCCGCATTACGCTATTGATCCGGAGAACGCGAAGATCATGGCGAAGAATATCGCAGACGGATTTTCCAGAATATTTCCGGACGACGCCGGTTATTTCAAACAAAATCTCGATAAATTCAACCAGAAGATCGAAGAAAAAATGAAAGTGTGGCAAACCGAGATGGCGCCGTATCGAGGAGCGCCGATCGTCACCTATCACAAAAGCTGGCCGTATTTTGTCGAGCGATTTGGACTCGAGACACTCGGGGAATTGGAGCCGAAGCCGGGAATTCCTCCCACAGCCAAACATCTTGCTGAGCTGGAACGAATCATGAAAGAGCGCGGAGTGAAAATCATCATTATCGAGCCTTTCAACGAAACTTCGACGCCACGAAAAGTTTCGAAAGATACGGGGGCTCGCGTTTTAAATCTGATTCAGAATGTGAACGGTAAAAAGGAAGCGCCTGATTATTTTTCGATGATTGATTACGACATCAATCAGATTGTGCAGGCGCTCAAATGAACGATTTCATTCTGATCATGTGGAAACCGTTTCTGGCGTGCCTGATTCTTACCGGCATTCATGTTTATTTGGGGATTCATGTGATCGAACGCAAGGTCATTTTCGTGGATCTTGCGCTGGCTCAAATCGCAGCACTCGGAGCGACCACCTCGATTTTGCTCGGGCATGATCTTCATAGTGGCGTCACGTACTGGCTGTCACTGGGAGCAACAGTTTTGGGTGCCGTGATTTTTTCCATGACGCGCACGCGCCGTGAAAAAATTCCTCAGGAGGCAATTATCGGAATTGTGTACGCGATGGCAGCAGCCTCGGCGGTGATGATTCTCTCCCGCTCGGCGGAAGGCGATGAGCATATTCGCTCGATGCTGGTTGGAAATGTGCTTCTCGTGAGCCTGCCGCAAATCATCAAGATTCTTGTGCTTTACAGCTTGCTTGGACTCTTTCACTGGTATTTCCGTCGAAAGTTTCTTTTGATTTCCACGAAACCGAATCTGGCATTTCAGCGGGGAATGAACGTGAAATTCTGGGATTTGATTTTTTATCTCACATTCGGCGTTGTCGTGACAAGTTCTGTTCAAATTGCCGGCGTGCTTTTGGTATTTTCATTCCTGATTGTGCCCGCCGTTTGCGCCATTTTGTTTTCGTCGAAGCTTTCAACGCGGTTATGGCTGGGCTGGCTGATCGGAATCGGAGTTAGTTTTTTAGGTATTTTCGCCTCTTATTTTTTTGATTTTCCAACCGGCGCTACAATAATATGTGCTTTTGGGCTTGTTCTCATAATCCTGGCGATCATCAAAAATATAAAGGTGAGGATATGAAAACTCAAATGACGACTGAAAAGAACATGGTAGTTCGTGATTTCATTAAAAAGAATTTTAGATTCTTCGCATTCTTGAGAATAAACTTTGTGAGAACCAAGAAATTGACGAATTCCCAGATTCAGAACGGGGAGGACTCCATTGAGGAAGCGATCAAACGTGTGGATGCGGAAATTGGAAAGATGATGGATGAAATCGAAAATGAATCATGAATCAAGAAGGAGGTAGAAATTTGATGATGCGTTTTTTAATATCTGGACAGGGTTTGAGAAAAAGCCGATCTGGCCCAAAAGATTTAATCTCATTCAGAGAATGGACTGCTGTTGTCACTACAAAAACAGGAATGTGAGGATAATAATCTTTGGCGTAAATAAAAACTTCTTTTCCCTCATCACGGTTATTTAGATTCCATTCGAGCACGACAAGTTCTGGAACATATTCCCGAATAAGGCATATTCCTTCTTTCACATCAGAAGCGAAATGAACTTCATACTCAGGTTCAAATATTTCCCTGTAAATCGGAAAAACCGGTTTATAGTCGTCGACGAAAAGTATTTTCCTCATGATATGTTGAAAGATAACACATGATTCTCAATTTTCCAGTTTCCACAAATGGCAGTTATTCTTATGGCATTTATCCCTATCGTTTTTAATCCTCATTTCATTTAAACCCACAAATATTAACTATACAGAGAGAGCTACTTTCTTAATCCTTAACTCTTTTAGATTCAACCCGTTGACTTGTAATTTCCAAATCATGTGTTATTTTTGCTTTTATATGCAGAAAGCCACATGAAGGCATGACTGTCTATTTTTAACCATTAAAAACTGTTCATGAAAAAACACAAGGGGGCGTTTATGTAACGAAATGTCACCAGAAATTCATTATCGAATAGCCAGTGTTTCAATTTTTCTCCTCAATTCTCTGCTTCTTCTTTTCGTGTGTTTTAGAGAGGGAAGAGAGCAGCTTGTCCGACGATTTATTTATTACATCATTGCAATTATTTGTTGGGGCTTTTTCTCCTTCTTTTATTCA
>JACROU010000088.1:0-2261 GCA_016214265.1 Candidatus Omnitrophota bacterium | reverse complement strand
ATGGGTGGGGGACCCCAAAGCCAGATATCTTTTTTGTCAATTGCTCCATATCGGTGCGATCTTCATTCCCGCCTTTTTTCTGCATTTTGTTCTGACTTATTTGGATTTAATCCGCGAGAAACAAAAATGGATCTTGAGGGCCGCTTATGCAGGCACCTTCATTTTCCTGGCTGTTGACCTTCTTTTTCCTCACCTATTCATTTCAGAAACGATGCCGCCCCGATTAGGATTCGGGCATTTCATGAATCCTAATCTGTTTTATCATTTCTATATTGTCTTTTTCTTTTTGATTGTTCTCTACACCCATGTATTACTTCTTCGAAGCGTTTTTGAGTCCCATGGCCAGCTACAAAAGCAGCGATTATTCTTCCTTTTGGGTAATGTCCTGGGTTATGGAGGAAGCATCTCAATTTTCGGCATTATTTATGGGATACCCATCTTTCCGTTTCCTTTAGGGTCTTACGGGGTTTGTCTTTTTAGCTTTGTGACCGTATTTACCATCGTACAATTCCGTTTTATGGATATCGAAGTTCTGATCAAAAAAACTTTTGTGTTTGCAGGACTCTTTGCTTTGGTGATTTCAATTGTGGCATTTGTGACGGCAGTTACCCAGAGTTTTGTGGGAATTTATTTGAGAATAAATCCGCATTATTCCCAAATGTTGAGTGTGGTGATTGCCATTATTTTGTATCAGCCCACCCGGAAATTCCTCATTCACATCACCAACCGGTTCCTCTTTCAGAAAAAGTTCGATTTTAAAAGATTGCTCCATATTGCCAGCGAAGGACTTTTTAAGGTAAGAAGTCTGAACCGGCTGGCTCGGCTGATTGTCACTTTTCTTACCTTCAGAACCCGCATCCAAAATGCCGCTGTTTATGCAAAAGAAATTGAGAATAACACATTTGTCCTGAAAGCCAGGCGGGGTTACGCGAGCGCTTTACTTCCATACCGATTTTCTGGGGACGACGTTCTGATCCAATTTTTAGCTGAAAAAAAGAAACCGTTACGATATGAATCTTTATTGGAAACGATCAAATATAAATCGGGGGATAAGGAATCCCTTTTCGCCATCCGGAAACAAATGGAGGAATTAAAAGCGGATCTCATTATTCCGAGTTTTCGGGGAGATATATCAGGCCGCAAAACATTTGAGCTTGCGAATATTTTGGTTTTGGGAAAGAAAAAATCGGATGAAGCATACAGTGAAGAAGAAATTCATGTTTTCTTTACCCTCGCTCATGAGTCCGCGGTTGCCTGTGAGAATGCCAGGCTTTATGACGAGATCGTTGAAAAATTAAAAGAGCTTCAGTCCATTAACCAAAAGCTTGAGACCTCCAATACCCAAATTAAGGAAAAAGAAGCGAGGCTCATCGTGACCCAGCGAACTGCCACTCTCGTGAACATGGCAAGAGCCATTGGTCATGAGATTCATAACCCTCTCAGTGTTTCCAAGGCGTGGATCGATGATCTTCTCACTAAGGATTTTAAGGAATTAAAGGCGCTTTGTGATTCTGTCTTGCCCGGGCGCATTCCGGAGAGTTCTCTTATAGCGATTAAACAGCATATCAGAAATATGGAGGAAGAGTGCCGGACCGCCGCTGTTTCCGCCGAGAGGATTGAAGGAAGTGTAGAAACCTTGACTCATCTTTTGAAAAACTGTAATGGGGAATTAATGCCCATTGATTTTCAATTTCTTTACGAGGAGTGTCTGAAAGGAGTCGAGATATCTGATTGTAGAATTCAAAGTAACATTGCTCCCAAACTAATCCTGAAAGGAAATCTCGAGCAATTAATTCGTGTCTTCACTTGTCTCTTCGAACATTCCTTGAATGCCATGAAAGAAGAATCGATAAAGCAAATTTGGATCGAAGCAGATAAGGATCCGGAAAAACCCGGCATGGCAAACATCGAATTTAGGGACTCCGGCCCTCATGTGGATTCTTCTATAAGACACATCGTTTGGAATCAACAGCTATCCACGGAATCCAGATCTGAGGGCCGTCAGATCGAAGGAAATGGACTTTATATTGCCAAACACATTGTGGAATCCATACATAAGGGCAAAATGATTCTTGTGAATAGGAAAGAGGGCGGCGTTTCTTTTCAGATTCGCCTTCCACTCGCAAAGGAAGATTCGCAATGAATCCATACAGTATCTCAACTTATATCACAGCCATTTCAATGATATTGATCGCGATCTTTGTGTATTTGAAAAGGAAAAAAGACTCCATCAACCAGATCTTTTTTCTTTATATGCTATC
>JACROU010000002.1 GCA_016214265.1 Candidatus Omnitrophota bacterium | reverse complement strand
TGGATGGCTCGCGAATTCTAGTCGGCCTGCTTCCAAGTAATTTGGGTATTTTTGTCTGGAGGATGGAGTATTTTGGATTTATTCTTGTCTTGATTCTGTTTTATCTGGGCTGGCTTACGAGCTGGATTATTCCGGCGATTAATTTTTTCTGCCAATTTTATGATATTCCACAAATCAGATTAAGGTGACGAACGGAAGGTGACAATCATGAAACAACGAGTGACGACGGTCAGCTGGAATCACGGTGCCCTAAAAATTTTGGATCAAACGTTGTTACCGGATAAAGTGGCGTACGTTTCCTGCACCAAATTGTCCCAGGTGCATGAGGCGATTCGCAAACTTCGGGTCCGGGGAGCGCCCGCGATCGGCGTGTGCGCGGCGTGGGGCGTTTATTTGGGACTTCACAAGTCCAAGGCGAAAAGTGCCAAGCAATTTATCAATGAATTGAATCGTGTGACTGCGTATTTGGCGACTAGTCGTCCAACGGCGGTGAATTTGTTTTGGGCGCTGGACCGGATGACGCGCCAAGCGCTGAAATATCCGGCTTATTCGCCGAACGAGCTCAAAGAAATTTTGTTCAACGAAGCGGCTCACATCGCGAAAGAGGACAGCGATCTTTGTGATCGGATTGGCAAATTTGGAGAAAAACTGTTTCGGCATGGCGACACGGTGCTCACGCATTGCAATGCTGGAAGTCTGGCGACGGCGGGATCCGGCACGGCGCTTTCGCCGATTTACGCGGCAAAAGCGCGCGGCAAAAAAATTAAGGTATTTGCCGACGAAACCCGTCCGCTGCTTCAGGGCGCGCGTCTCACGGCTTGGGAGTTGATGCAAAACGGAGTTCCCGTGACAGTGATTTGTGACAACATGGCGGGTTCCGTGATGGCGAAGGGGAAGATCAATAAAATTATAGTCGGCGCGGATCGTATCGCCGCCAATGGCGACACCGCCAATAAAATCGGGACCTATCCGGTTGCGGTGCTGGCAAAGTATCACAACATTCCCTTTTATGTGGCGGCGCCAAGCTCGACGTTTGATTTTGCGATTCCTGATGGAGGGCATATCCCGATTGAGGAGCGGCACGCTGATGAAGTGCGCCGCGGTTTTGGAAAATTGACAACGCCGGAGAATGTCGATGTGCATAATCCCGCGTTTGACGTGACGCCGAACGAATTGATTACTGCGATCGTGACGGATCAGGGAGTTTTTTATCCGCCGTTCACACGGACGCTCAAGAAAATAAAAAATGAAAACCATTAAACACCTCGGTGAGTTTGGTATTATCGAACGCATCAGCCGGAAAATTAAAAATGGCCAGGGCGTGATTCGAGGCATTGGCGATGATGCCGCCGTGATTCGTCCGGCCCGCGGTGTCGAGTTAGTGACATCAGATGCCATCGTGGACGGTGTCGATTTCTTGAGAAAAAAAACACCCGCAGCGCTTGTCGGGCGGAAATTGCTGGCGATTAATCTGAGCGATATCGCGGCTATGGGAGGGACGCCGCGGCATGCCGTGCTCACGCTCGGATTGGTTCCGGATTTGTCGATTGTCTGGCTCGATCAATTCATGAACGGACTGCTGAAATTAGCCAGCGAGTGGCGCGTAAATTTAGTCGGCGGAGATATCTCGCGATCGAAAACATTATGGGCTTCGTTGACACTTTTAGGAGAGTCGCCGGCGGGGAAATGGATTTCCCGAAGTGGCGCACGAGTTGGAGACAATATTTATGTTACTGGAGCGCTCGGCGGAGCCATTCGCGGAAAACATCTGACATTTACGCCCAGAATCAAGGAAGCCCAGGAAATCGTCAGAAAATTTCATCCCTCGAGCATGATTGATATTTCGGACGGATTGTTGCAGGATCTGGGACATATTCTCGATGAGTCCAGAGTGGGAGCAAACATTGATTGGAAATCGGTTCCAGTTTCTTTCGGTTGCACGCTCAAACAGGCTTTGACAGACGGGGAAGATTTCGAACTTTTGTTTACTTCGGCAAAGAATATTGAGTCGAAAGGAATTACCCGAGTCGGGAAAATCGTTCCGAGATCGCAGAATCAAGTGAAGGTGGTAAAAGGTTATGTTCATTTCTAAAAGCGCTCAAGAAACATTCGAGTGGGGAAAAAAACTGGGAGAGTCGATTCATCCGCCCGCGTTCATTGGCTTAACTGGTCCGCTGGGAGCTGGAAAAACTTTGCTTGTGAAAGCTATCGCTGCCGGATTGGGGCACAATCCGGATGAAGTTCACAGCCCGACATTTACGATCATGAATATTTATGAGCTGGGCAGGCGGATGTATCACTTTGATTTTTACCGGCTGGAATCTGCCAAAGATTTTGACGGGCTCGGGCTCGAGGAGTTTTTTGATGATCCGTCCGCGGTTGTGGTGGTGGAGTGGGCGGAAAAAGTCAAAGACTTGATTCCATCAAGCTCGATATTGATTCATATTGATTTTGGAAAATCCGACAACGAAAGAAAAATCGCCATCTCTCATGAACATTCTAGCGTTTGATACGTCCACGGAGCTCTTGAGTGTTGCTGCCAACACGCACGAAGTTTCTCATTTCGGCGCGCTCGAGCATGCCGAAAGAATTATTTCGCTCACCGAACAGGCGCTTGCCGGTGCTCGGATTGCACTCTCGGATGTGGACGCATTCGTGATTGGTGAGGGGCCCGGTTCATTCACCGGTCTTCGCGTTGGATTTGCGACCTTGCAGGGCATCGCCGTCGCGATGGGAAAGCCGTGTTACGGAATCCCGAGTTTGGATGCGACCGCTCAGGCGGGAAAAGGGCATGAAGGATTTATCGCCGTTGTGATGGATGCCCGGCGAGAAAAAGTGTATTTGGGGATTTACGAATCCGCGAGCGGCGTTGTTCTCAGATGTGAAGATTATTTGTGTGTGACGCCGGATGATGCCGCTACCGCCTTGAAGGCACTTGATAAACCGCTGTGGCTCACCGGCAACGGACTGGCCAAATACGGAAAATTTTTCGAGCAACATCTGCCGAAGGTTCTTTTAGCCAGCGAAAGTTTTTGGTATCCTCATAGCTTAAAACTAATCGAAGTGTTTCATAACCGGAGAAATGCGCTAAAGCCGATTCCCATCAATCAGCTGCTGCCGCTTTATCTCCAGGACCCGCACATTGGACCGCTCAAAACAAAAGTTCAGCGTTAAAGAAGCTATTCACGGAAATGTCTGGATTGAAATCAGCCTGGCTAATCTTCGCCACAACGTGAACGTGATTCGTGACGAAGTCGGGCCCGGCGTCAGTACCATGGGTGTCGTGAAGTCCAACGCCTACGGACATGGAATTCGCGAGGTCGCCTCATTTCTCGAAGATAAAGTAGAAATATTTGGCGTTGCCGATTTGGAAGAGGCGCTTCAGATTCGTGAAGCAGGACTGAAAAATCCGATCCTGATTTTCGGGTTTATTTTTCCTGAGGAAGTCAGCGAGTGTCTCGAAAAAAACATTTCCGTTTCTGTTTCTTCTTTGGAGCAGGCGGAAGCGCTCAGCCGTGAAGCCGCGCGTTTTGAGAAGACTCTGAAAATCCACGTGAAAGTCGATACGGGAATGGGGCGAATGGGGATTCCGGCGGATGAAGCGGTTGAGAGTATTCTTGCGATTTCGAAATTGCCGAATCTTGTGATCGAAGGATTGATGACGCATTTTGCCGTCGCCGATCAAATGTCCAATCCATTTACGAAAGAGCAAATTAACGGTTACCGGAAAATTTTGAATGCTCTTGAACTGAGTGGACTCAAAATTCCATTCAAGCATTTGGCGAACACATCAGGAATTTTCAATTTCAAAGAATCTCACTTTAATTTGGTGCGGCCGGGGATTTCTCTTTACGGTGTGGGTGATAAGCGATTGAAGAGCGTGATGAGCTTGAAGGCGAAGGTACATTTGGTGAAAAAACTCCCCAAAGGACATTCGGTCAGTTACGGACAGAATTTTCGGTTGCCGAAAGAAGGATTTATCGCAGTGCTTCCGATTGGCTACGGCCACGGCTATCCGTACAGCTTAACCGGAAAATCCGGCGCCCGCGTGTTGATTGGCGGAAAGTCGTATCCGATCGCGGGAAATATTTGCATGGATTACACGCTCATTTATCTCGGCGAGAAAACAGATGTGCGTGCCGGTGATGAGGCGGTGTTAATCGGCAGTCAGGGAAACGAATCGATCAGCACCGGCGAGCTTGGCGCGCTCACGTCCACGATCCCGTACGAAATCATGACGCGTCAGTCGCACGACATCGAGCGATGGTATGTTGAATAAGCCAAACGTCGTTCACCTAAAATCGGTAGATTCGACGAATAATTACGCGCTCAAACTGGCCAGGGAGGGCGCGGCTCACGGAACGGTTGTGTGGGCTGACGAGCAAACGGATGGCCGCGGTCAATTTGACCGGAAATGGCAGTCCGAGCCGGGTAAAGACTTGCTGGCTTCGTTTATCGTCAGGCCAAAGTTGAAGGCCAAAGAAGCGGCTCAGATTACCCTCAAAGCGGCGGAATTGATCCGGAAAGAACTGCTGGAGATCTATCAGTTAAAAGCCTCAGATTTGACCATAAAAGCCCCTAACGACATTCTTCTTCGCGGGAGCAAGGTAAGCGGCATTCTTACCGAGTCTTCCTCCAAGGGCGAAGTCCTGGAGTACGCCGTTATCGGGGTGGGGATTAACCTGAATAGTGCTCCTCGGTCCAAAGTGCCTGATGCAACTTCGTTTTATGGGGAACTATGCAAAAAAGTGGAGATCGAGGCAGTTTTAAAGAGGTTGTGCGATTCAATTATTCAAAATATGGTTTAAACCATGAAAAAGAGCGATAAAAAAAGATATAAGTGTTTTCTAACACTAGACTTAGGTAACACGTCAGTCTCTGCCGGAGTGTTTGTCGACGGGAAGCTGAAGGCAAGCGCAAGGTTCTTGTATGACAGCTTCCCAAAAAATATCTATAATTGGGTAAAAAGTGGAGGGTATGGCATTTGTTTGGCCGTATTTTGCTCGGTTAATCCCAGATTCAACCCTAAATTGAAGGCATTTTTCAGAGCTTTTTTCCCAAAAACAAGGGTATTTCAGCTCAAAAATGGAGATATTCCCATAAACAACCGGTACAAGAACAAAAATCAGGTCGGCGTAGACCGCCTGGTGAACGTTTTTGGAGCGGGAAAAATGTACGGTTTCCCCTGTTTGGTGATTGATATTGGTACCGCGATTACTTTCGATATTGGCGGACCCGATAAATCGTTCGAGGGCGGACTGATTTTTGCGGGACCTAATCTGACTTTTGACGCGCTTCAACATCAAACTGCTAAAATCGGGAAATTTCCGCTCGAGTTTTCATTTAAACGGAACCTGATGGGGAAAAGCACGCGAGAATGTGTGACTCAGGGGATCGCGTTTGGATACGGAAATTTGATTCGCGGAATTATTGATGAGTTCCGGAAATTCTCGATTGCGAAATGGAAGCGGGAACCTAAAGTTGTGGTGACCGGCGGTTATTTAAACGTAATCAAGCCTTATCTGACAAAGGACGATGAATGTGATGAGTTTATAACGCTGAAGGCCATCGCGCGTCTTCAAGAGGAGGTTTTGTGAAATATCAGATGAGAAAAGGCAATAATCCCGAAAGCCGCTCGTACAGTCATCTTTTTATCTACAAACCGATTCAGCGGCAATATTTTATATGGATGGCGGTGATTACGATCGTCGCGGCTTTTGTGATCAGTTTTGTTGTGCATCAGACTGTGCGTTCAGCGCTGTCTCACGAAATTGCGCGAACCACTAAATTGAGCGTCATCGAAATTTTGAATGGGATGGAATACGACCTGCTGATCAATATTTTTGTTGTGTTATTTATCGCGGTTATTGTTTCGGCTATCATTAGCGTGTTTTTCCTCCATCGAATCGTAGGTCCCATCTATCGGATTCAAGAAACCCTCAAAAAGATGGCCGATGGCCAGATTCCCGACAAAGATATCAAGCTGCGCCCCGGCGATTTTTTCTCTGAATTGGCCGCCGAGTTGAACCGCGCGCTAGCCCGATATCGCTCGAAATAGCCTTTAAATAATAGGTATCCCATACCTTCTTTTTTGTAGTTCAATCCTCGCAAATCCTTTTAACTCCTCATTTAAAATCTTTTGTTAGAATTTGACAATCTGTAAGAGCTAGGGTATATTTTCGGACAATTTTCAAAAAATCCCTTCCAAGGAGGAATTCTCATATGTCCTTTTCAAGTAAAAAATTTGCTGCTCAGGTTTCACGCTGGATTTCAGCAGTAGTGATTTTTACGTTTATGACGAATACCGTAGTTTTTGGAGCTCCGATCGCGAATGTTATTTCAGGAGCAAATTCTCTAATTAATTCTTCAGTTCAGATTTCAAGTTTCAATCCTGAAAATATTACACTACCTCAAGAATCAGGTTCCATAAAAGATTATTTCTTGTCAAACACTTCAGACAATCGTTTGGTTATTCAAATTCAGGACGCGCACGCGAATTATTCAGCGCAGAAAAGCATCAAAACGATATTGGATTATTTTTCAAGAAAACAAGGAATCAAGCTGGTTGCCCTGGAAGGTGCCGATTCAAAAATTGATTCTTCTTTGTTGAGATTTTATCCAGATCAAAAACTTAACACCCAAGCCGCGCAATATTTGATGAAGGAAGGCTTGTTGTCCGCTTCCGAGTTTTTTGCTTTTGAGCATGGAGACTCCGTTCAAGTGACGGGAGTTGAAAATCGGCAGGCTTATGTTGAGAATCTGCGCACTTTTAGAAAATCGTACGAAGCAAAACAATCCGTCGATCTTTTTTTTAGTGAGATCGAGGGGCTCATCTCGCTCATTAAAGGCAAGTTGATCGTCGGGGATTTGAAAAAAGTTTTGGATAAAAAGCTGGCCCATGACAACGGTAAATTGTCTCTGGTTGATTATCTGGCTAATCTTTCAGCGGCCTCCCAGAAAAAACTGGGATTGAATTTGGCAGATCCTCGTAATCAAAAGCAGTACCCCAATCTCGTCCGCATTTCACGCCTGAAAGCGGTAGAGAAAAATATTGATTTTAAATTAGCTGCCAGCGACGCAAAGAATCTCGCCGGTGTTCTGAAGCGGTATCAGAGTGAAAATCCCAAGCTTTACAACCTTCTGGTTGAAGACCTCGAATCAATAGGGAAGAGGAATTCGTCGGGATTTGTCTCGCCAGCTTCTTTGCTGAGTCGCGATCCGCGTCTTTTCTTTGAATTGCTTCATACCGTTGCCATCAAACATCAAATTAATCTCGAAAAACAAAATGCGTTTCTGCTTTATGGCCAATTTCTCATTCTGCAAAAAGAAGTGAACGGTGATGGCTTGTATCAGGAAGTGGAACAATTGGAAGCCGCTGTGCTCCAATCGCTCGTCACCAATCAACAACAAAAAGAGCTGTTGGATTTGATTGTTTCTCAGGATCTTCTGAAACGGTTTTTCACGCTGGAAGCCACGAAAAAGGATGTTGGTCATTTCTTGGCAAATAAATCCAGATTCACGCCGGAAGCGATTGTCAAAAGCCTGATGCATTTGAAAGAAGCGATGGGCTTCGAGAAAACAGTTCGTCTCCGCAGCAATGTAAAGGAAGTTTCCCGTGCCGTTTCTTTGGCGGAACACTTTTATGAAGTCGCCGGCCGGAGAGACGCGGCATTTGTTGATAACCTTGTGCAAAAAATGCAAGACGGGAATTTGGATAAAGCCATTTTAATTACGGGCGGATTTCACACCGAAGGTCTCAGCGACTTGCTGAAATCTCTCGGGATTTCTTACGTGGTTGTCGCGCCTCAAATTAGCGGAGAGAATTCGCGTGAGAAATATTTGAAACTGATTACCGGCAAAGAAACTTTGATAAAGGATACAAAGCTGAATGGAAAGGCGTTGGATTTAGCGAAAATCCTGGCCGATTCATTTTTGGATGTGGATCGTCCCGGCAGAAAATCGGAAGCGCTAATTGCCGCTCTTTTGCATACGTTGCCTGCGTATTTCAGTGGACACCCGACGACTTCGTTGAGTGGGCTGACTGTTGGAGGCGTTAGGGCGGAAGTTCTTACCGTTTCAAAAACGTCCGACGCAGTAACGGTGAACGTTTCCGTTGCAGCAGACAGAGAGATATCCAATTACACAACTACCGGAACAGCCGGCGATGTGAATCATGTCACTGTGAAGCTCAATTCAACCAAGCTCGCCAAACCCGAAACAGTTAACGCCCGTAGTTTGGGAATTGTTCAGGATGTATTGGGACGTCTTGTGACAATTCGCGGTATGGTTGAGAAGGTTTCCACGCCTCATGATATGAGGATTAAAGAAGAAGTCCTTTTAACAATTGATGACATAAATGAGAGATTGAGCAAAAGTTCTGATGCTGCTCTTACCAGTGAATTGGAAAAAGTCTTGGTGGAGTTATCTCAATTCTTAAGTAACGGGGGAATTGTTGACGCTGGAATTTCACAAGATTTAATAAAACTTATGGATCTGATGGAAGACTATCTAACAAAACCTTGGGTCAAAGAATTAAATGCTGTTTTGGCGTTGAGAGGTCTTGAGTTGAAACAGATCTTTGACGCGAGTGAAGACAGGGAAGGTCTCAAGGCGATGATTTCCTCCGGCAGGCCTGGAGATATTTTTATTCTTTACGCCAAAAACGAGCGAGGTGTTAAAGAGAAAATTGCTTATGTGAAATTAGATCGCGCCCGATATCAGATTCGAACAGCCCCGCTTACTCCTGATGATCTGAAAAATGCGAGAAAAAAAGCATTTTATTTTGAATCACTTCTTGCTTTTGCTAATTTGTATGTGACTCGTACCGGCCATCTGCTTCAGCTTAAATGCATTGGAAGCGGCAAGGACCTTATGGGGTTTTTGCACGGTTCCAATGAGCTGTATCACAACGCAGATAGCCATACCACAGGCTTGAAACTTAATCGTAGGGAACAGGATTTTAGCGAATTGAAAGATGGTGTATTTGAGATGGAGGGAAGACGTAAGCTCTACGGCGGCGATCTTCTGAGAGAAGAAGAGCGTGTGCTTCATGTTGAATATGGTTTTAAGGGAAATGAGGCGAGAACGATTGTGACCCCGCGCAGCCGTTCCAACTTTGAAGCGTCCGATCGGGATCTTGAGGGCTATTCGTTTCTGGTGGTGCCTAAGAAAACTGTTCTGATTTTTGGATCAGGAACGATTGCCGGACATGTCGGAAAGCGTTTGTTACGCTTTGGAATTAACGTGGTTGCGGCTAATCGGAGTCCCAACGACAATGCCCGTAGCTTAACGCATTTCGGCATTCCTCTTTACGCGATGTTTCCTGAGAACGAAAAGACCAATGAAGCGGCTTTTAAAAAAGTGAAAATCCCGGTTGAAGGTGATGTGTTGTCGCTACTTCGTTCGGGACAGGTAGATTTGATTGTTGAAGGTGTGGATAAAACAGCCAAGACAAAAGACAGGGGTGAGGTTGCTAACTCGGTGACTTCACTGGAAGATATTTTGAGTAAAGTTCCCGCAAGTGAGAAAAAGATCCCCGTGCTTTTTCAAGGATCAAATGATCCGGAAGGTTTGTTTGCGCGCGTTATCGAAACGCAGTCGATGGAGGTTTTGGGTTTGAACTACTCAGATATCCGTTCGAAGGCAGCTACAGAAGATGAGTTAAAGGCAGCCTTGAAAGAAGGGGGAATGAAACCGGAAATTCGAAACAGGATCAACCCGGTTTTTATTCCTTCTTGTAACACAACGTCACTTCTGATGCTTTTTGGCTGGCTGGGCACTGGGCAGTTTCAGAAGGATATAAAGCGCATTATCGTTCGAGTTCATTTGCACCGCCGCACAGGAGATCCTGGAAAAGGTGAAAACAAATTAACGCCACAGGGAACCGAGGTAGATATGGGACATCACGGTGCTGAAGACGCAATGTCGTTTATCCTGCAACTTGAAAAAGATAAGCAGCCCAAATTTTATGAAAAGGATGGAAAAGTTGCTTTCAAAACCAAAGCGTCTTTCGGGCCGCAGACAAAATTTCATGTAGGCATCGCGGATGTTTTAATTGAAAAGGAAGACGGTTCTTACATGTCGGGAAAAGAATACAAGCAGTTTTTGGCTCGTATCGGCAGAGTTGCTTTGATTGATTTTCCAAAAGATGTTTTTCCTGATTTGAAAGGAAAAAAATTCTCTACAGAAAATGTTTTTGACTTTGTCACAAATAGAATGGAAGTGACACATCCGATGGTTGTCCCTGCCGCTGTTTATGATCAGGATCCAATCGGATTCACCGTCGTGTTTTTAACGCCTCAAGAATCAAACGTAATTCCCAACAACGTTGCCGCAACCTTGTTAGAATTGGGTATTTTTGGGGATAAACATTTGGCCTACGGAAATGAAATGGTAAACAGTATTCATCGTGTTGATCGTTTCAAAATACGATTGGAAAATCAATTTCCAGCTCAAGGTGTTGAACATGTGAATATTGGGGAGCCTCATGATTTTAAAAATGGAAAAAATGGCAATGGTAATGGTGCCAGCCTGGGTTCAGTGAATCGCATTCAGAAATATTTGATTGAGCTTGGGCAGTTTTTCGATTTTGGACGTAACCCCAATGCGCAGCCGGTTGAGCATGTTTCGAATGCCGAATCCAAAGTGACAGTTGGAACTGTTCAAGAGATTCTGGGCCAGATTCCGCGTCAAGCGGGGCTGGAGGCAGGTCTGACTCTCGAAGGCGTGCTGGCGGCATCGCGCACGGCTTACCGGACGATTCGTCCGGAACTTCCCGCTGAAGTTTCGGATTATCTCTTCAATCAGCTTTTCTCCGAAAATTTGAAATCGGAAGCGGCTGTGGAGACGTTAAAGAAATATTCTGCGGCGCACGCGCTGTTCAATTTCCTGTTCGGCAGTGAAAAGCCAAATCTGGGCGTGACGGTGACGACAACGTCGATCGCTTCTCCGGAAGGAACGGTTACTCGGCTTCTCTCGAATGAAGCAAGCGTTGCGGTGCTCGTTCGAGACAGTGAGGGCAGTGATGTTTCCGTCTACACGGAACTTATCGGTGCGTTAAAACTTTCGGATGAGAAAAAGGCGCAATTGGCGAATCGTCTCATCCTTGTCGACCCGATTGCCTTCAATGATGGCGATATCAAAAGCTTGATCACGAATATCATGTCTGGCCGCAGATTTCAGATTCGAGGCGGTGAGCTGACGACGCTCGCGAAAATCGCGGGCAAGTACGCCAAGCTGGGACAAGGCGTGAAGCTCGACGGATATTTAAAGCAGCACACCGTGGTGCTTGCGGATTATCAGGTGTTGCCGGACGCGAATCGTGTGCCCGGTATTCAATTGATTTCGGTCGAGCATAAGAAATTTGACGCCACCAGCTGGCGCGAGTACCGGCTTTTGGCGAGCGGTGTCGCGATGAAGCTCGCAAGCGCCGGAAAAGCGGGTGCGCTTCCGTACGAAATTCGTTCGGCACTGAAACCGATTAGCGAAGGCGTCTTCGGATTTCAGGATAATCTTGCGGAAATACTCGCGTCTTTGTCGAGCGAAGTCCGAGGCTATTTCGAGTTCGCGCATTCAGCGTAATTGGTTCAAGTTTGTTATTCTGAGCGAAGCGAAGAATCTCGGCCGTTTTAAAGCAGATCCTTCGCGATGCTCAGGATGACAATAAAATTGTAGGTGAAAGGAATCATCTGACATAATGAAAATCAAAAAGTGGATTTCGGGTCTGCTTATTTTCTTTTTCTTCACTAATTCCGTTTTCGCTCAAGTTCCTTTAGCGGTTTCACCCGCAGCAAATATTCTTGATCTCAAATCGCCGATCGCTGACGTCCAGATTCCGGCCGAGCTGGGCACGGTCGCTCACCGTTCGCAGGGCGCCGGTCCGATGGTCATTCACGTCTCGGACGCGCACGCCAATTACGAAGCCCAGCTTCACATTAAAAACATTCTCGATTATCTGATTCGCATGCATTCCGTCCGTCTGGTCGGATTGGAAGGCGCTTGCGCCAAGCTTCGCCCCGAAATTTTCCGCCTGTTCTTAGATGAAAAAGTCAATTCTGCCGTCGTCGATTCTCTCGTTAAAGACGGCGAACTTACCGGCGCTGAATTTCTGGCCATTGAAAACGCTTCCAAAAATGCTCCCGTCTGGACCGGGGTGGAGGATAAAAATCTTTATCTCGCAGACCTCGCCGCGTTTCGCCGTGTTCATGAAACTTATGAGTCTCAGAAAGATTATTTTGAAAAAGAAAAAATCGAAATCGCGAAACTGAAAGCCCGCGTTTTCTCCGAGGAGTTGCGCAAATTTGATGCCGCAAAATACCAATTTGAAGACCGCCGCTCGAGTTTTATTGATTACGGCCGTGCGCTCCAGAAAGCCGCGTCGCGTTATCTGAAGCTCGATCTGACGAACCCGAAAGAACAGAAAGAGTTTTCGAATTTGGTGCGTATCGCGATTCTTTCGCGCATTGAAACGGATGTCCGTAAGCAGGCTGATCAAATCGAGAAGGAAAAATCCGCTCTTCGATCAAAACTGGGAGGTTTTGACTGGACAACGCAAAGCCCGAATCGCCGTTTCTTCGAAACTCTGTACGGTGCCTCACGCAAAAACAAAGTCGACCTCAATCAATTTCCGGCGTTCAAACAGTGGGCTGAATACGAAATTCTAAAATCCGAAATCGATGCCCCGGCACTTTTTGAGGAGATCGCAAGGCTCGAGACAAAATTATACGGCGCGCTGATTCACACCTCCGAAGAGCGGGCGCTGGTGAGTCGATCCGAAAATCTGCGCCTGACCGAAAAATTCGTCCGCCTTGAAGTGACACGCCAGGAATATGAAGCGTTTCATTTCAGTGGCGACAAACAAATTGAGCTGTTGGTTCGAGAAGCTCAGCAATTTTACGACCTCGCGATCAAGCGAGATTCCGCGCTCATCACCAATCTTCTGAAAATTGCGCGCGAGAAAAAACTTTCTAAAGTCGTACTCGTTACCGGCGGATTTCACTCATCGGGCATCTCAGAGATTTTAAAAAACCAGCAAATTTCGCATATCACTGTGACTCCGAAAATTACGAGCGAAGACAAGTCTGGAAATTATCTGCGGGTAATTCTCGATAAACTTTCCTCTCCGCTTGTGACGGGTGATGTGGCAACTCCAGCTCGAATTGCCAAGCTCGTCAATCTGGCCAACGCGCGTGGTGCTCGGCTTCTCAAGGCCGCTTCGTTGGGTGAACAGTTATCGCAGAAGCCTAAAGTAAGCACAGTTGATTTCGTTGTGGGCGATAGTGTTCAAGGAAAATCTTTGGGCGGTGTTTCTGAGGTATTTGATTTCTTGTCTCAGCATCCTGCAGCACTAGTTGCAGCTACCGGAATAGTATTTGCGGCCACGTCAATTTTTTGTATTTCATATTTGGATCGCTACCGGGTTATTGATGGTTTTGAGTTCGCCAACAATAAAGAAAGAACAATGGCGAAGAATGGATTGAATAAGCTGCGCTGGGCTTTGAAAGCTGCCGGGATAGCCCCTGAATCTGTTTTTGAGTCTGGTCTTTTTCAAACAGTTTTTATGGCTCGTGATTTGTCTGAACTCATGCTTTATCTCGATTTTGGAATCAAGCTCTCGGAGATGGGCGTTAATCCGAATCCCGCTTATTTTCACGTTATTCCTCAGCTTTCACACCGGGTTCAACAATACCGCGGGGACCTAGCGAAAATGCTGAAAATTTTGCAGGACACGGCTTTGGAACTTAAAAAGTCCGGAGTCTCGAATACGGCGATTGAAGATATTTTCACAAATCAAATTTCACGAATTATTTCGGAGAAGCCTTCCATCAATAGTATGGTCGAGGCGATTCGTAAAGTTGGCAGACCTGTTTCTGGAAACAGTTTGGGGAAAAAGCGGCCCATCAAGTATCAGGAATTTTTAGAGCTGCCCACCTATATTGATCCGGAAGAAGTTATGGGGTATCGACAAATGAATTCGGCCGGAGTATTTTTCGATCCGGTGATGCCGCTAAGATTTTATCCGACTTTTCGGCAATCGGCTTTTTCGGGGCTGGACGTGAAGAATTTTCTGAAGTTTCTGGAGCCGGATGAAAAACCCGTCGCTTATGGAATATTCCGGTATTTCATGGCGCCTTCTTGGCCCGCTTTGATTCATCACTGTTTCTTTTTGGAAGATGGCCGTCTTGTTGTGATTTGCAAAAATTTTGGCCATGAGGTTTATAAAATTGTTCAAGCATCAGGCCCCGGCACAAGAAGTAATCCAAAAAAAGATGACCGAGGGGAATTAGACGAGAGGGCTCGTGAGCTGTTGACTCTCAATGCTTCTGTGATCCAGCAATATAAGGATTGGAAACTTATCAAAGTCTCTGCCTCCAGTTTGGGGACGAGGGGACATCGCAGTCGAGGATTGAGAGATCAAAGAAAGGCTCTCAATAACAGACTCATCGAGCATCATTTGTTTCATTTTTCGTCGAATAATTGGGGTAACAAGAAAAATTCTTTAATGGTGCTTGCTCAGTGGGTTCAAAGATGGCCTGAGAAGTTTACGCAGCGGCATTTAGACAGAATTCGCGCGTTGCTTGCTGATAACAACGAGAATGTAAGAGAGCAAGCCGCGTTAACGATTCAAGAATTCAGAAAATACAGACACGACCTTTTTCTTCGTGGTGATTTCGCAGTAAAAGGTTCTGTTTATGAGCGCGCTCAGAAAAATGGTGATTCCACCACCGCCTCGAGTTTGGGGCGTGACGCTGGCGTTCACAGAACGACCATTTACGGCGATTTCGAGCATGAGAAAGAGCTCACTAAAATTTCGAATGAACATGTCCGCAATTGGGTGCGATCGGCGGCGCAGTTTTTGGGCGCTAAGTCGCTTGAAATCGTTGACGAATCTTATCGTGAACGTTTGCTTGGGGCTGAGGACGCGGCGAATGACTATGTGTGGTTAAGTGGAAATCCTCTGACAGGTCTTGCCGGCACGCGGCATTTTTCCGGTGAGTTGACTGACACGATGAAGGCCTCGATCAAAAATGCTCTGAACGGGAAAGAATTATATGTGATTCCGTATTTCGCAGAAAAATCCGAGGGGGCACCTGCTCAATCGGGTGTCTTGCTAAGTGACGACCTTCATGTCGTCACGCAGATGCTGTTGATGCCACATATCGTTGTCGGGAATGCTGCTGCTGAACGTTTGAAAACATCGAAACACTTTGAAAAATCGATCAGTTTAAGTTCCGCCTCCAGTTTGGGCGAGACCACGGAAATCAGCCGTCAGGCATTTGAAGCTTTTCTCAATAAACATGAATTCGGGTGGATGACCTACTCTCATGTCGGATTTATGAATGGCATCGCCCCGGGAAGTCCGGTTCGGGTTTCGGAATTATCTACAGGAATCAGGGCGAGTGTTCCATATATTTATGTCATTGCCGATAAAAACACCTCGGGTGATGAGATTATCCGGGCCCTGTATCATTCCGGAATTATCAAACAACCGAAATTTCAGCCGATTCGCAAAGATCTGGAGCAATTTCTTGCCCGGGAAGCCCCCAAGCTGCTTGCCGAAACTGTGTTTTCGAAAATTGGGATTACTGATATTAAAAAAATGATTGCGGAAAAAGGATTCCGCGAAACGATTTTTGAAAATCGGGACAGCAAGCCCGCGGTCTGGGTTAGGTTAACAGAATCAGGGGAATCGGGTGAAGCTGTTGTAGTCAGCAGGGAGCGGGTTGGTAACAATAACCGTGTTTTAGGATATCGCCTCGACATTTTATTTGGCTATTATGCAACGGGCGAAGATATTGTCCGTGAGGTTTTACGTTCGAATGAAATTCGGGATTTAAATTTCGCACCCGTCAGACGGGCTTTCGAAGATCTTGCCCGCGTCAAGGCGCCACAGCTATTTGAATTTGTTCAAGGCGCCAGTTTGGGCGAGCGCACCAAACCCGTGAAGGTGGTGGTGCTGGATCTGAAGGGGACGCTGCTTGATAATTCGGGAAATTTAATCAAGGGTGTTCCTGAAATAATCAATAGGTTAAAACAGCGCAAAGACCTCCGCCTTGTGGTATTTACCAATGCAAAACCGGCGACTATTTTCCAGGTACAAATAAAATTCCCGCTCTTTGATGGAATAGCATTTATCTCCGCTTCCGAGTTGGGGTATTCGAAGCCTTCTGCGGAGGCTTACCGGGAACTTGCCAATAAATTAAATCAAAAATACGGTGTGAAATTTGATGACGAAGTTCTGGTTGTGGATGATGAGGAAGTAAATCTTGAAGCGCCTCGCGGTCTTGGCTGGCGTACCGTTCACTTGACGCCGGAACAACATTTGAACGCGCAGCCCTTGATTCAGGATCTCTTGAACAATGTTGAGAAGCCTGCCGCAGGCTCTTCGTTGGGAGAATCAGCTGAATCAAAAATTCCGGTTCAGGATATTCAGGCGATAATCAAACGTGAATCTTTGATCGAGCTAATATTCGGCGGCGCAATTTTGGGAACGTCCGTAATGATTTTTCTAACTCCAGTTTTAGCTTTTGAGGAGGGCGTTGCGTTTAATACGCTTCTGGGGTTGACGGCGGGAATTTCGTTTTATGGTGCGGCTTCTTGGTTTTTGGGAAATGTGCTGGCTAAACCCGAGAGCTGGGGAAATATCAGCCGGCTTATCAGTCAGGAAAAATTTAAAGATGTGGACTGGGGAGTGCTGTTTCGTAAAGCGGATGAATTAAGAAGAACTTTGATTTTGCGCGGCATCAAACCCGGCTTTGCATTCCGAAGTTTGGAACGCGCGATAATAGATGTTCGGTCCGGCAAGGAACTTTTATCACTGTTGAACTATGGAGTTGATATCGCCGAAAAGGGTGGTGAGCCCGCTTTAATTTTTCAAGTGGCTGAGTATCGGCAAAAAGGATCTGCCGCCAGCCTGGGCAATGCGGGGTCTTGGGATTCCACAGCAAACCCCCAAATTTCAAAAGAAGATATTGAAAGAGTGTTGAAGGCAAGAAATGTTCAGATTTTCTGGCAAAAAACTCCCGGAGAAAGAATCAGATTCATGTATTCACAGCCCCCGTTCGTTTTGGCAGGCAAAGACGCTACACCTGGGGATGTGGTGCGTGAGATCCTGCTATTGCCGATTCCCAGCAAGGATGAGTTTGCTGTTTATTATTCTGAAATCCAAAAGGATATTGAAGCATTTGTGGCATCAAAGGCGCCAGGAATTCTGGTTAGGGTTTTTGTTGAAAAAGAAGAGGATGCAAGGTTTGACTCGTCGTGGAGGGGGTTAGAATCAAAATTTAAAGCAGCGGGTGTTGAATACGCGGAAATCCTCGGCAGTGCGTATGAGTCGGTTTTTATGCAAAAAGAGCGTGTGACGTTTATGCGCGTGATGGATGATCGACGGTCCAATAATGTTGAAGTGAAGTTGTCTGATTTTTCGGGTGTTTCGCTGGATGATCAAATTGTGAAGGTGCGTTTGTCACGGCGAACTGATCCCGCGGAGGCGATTCGCGGGGCGTTAGCCAATAATGATTTGCCCAAGTCCGCGCGCGAGAAACTAAGTCGGTTATCCAAGGCGATTACGGGGGCCAGTCTGGGGGATGAAAAACTCAGCAACGGGGAAGTTATGGTTGCGGGAGTTGTTGTGTCAATAATCACGGTTGCACTTGCGGTCATTGGAGTAGGCCTTCTCACAGTCGGCGCGGCTTTCGCTGTTGTCGGAATCCCTGTTTTTGGTGTTACGCTCGGCGTTTTTTATTTGGGTGCATTGGCCCATGATTTCTTTTTCACAAATGGCTCCTTTTTTCAGCGGCAGTCATTGCTCAACGCATTTTCATTCAAAAACCGGTCCGAGCGTTCTGTTATTGACCGTAAACTTAATATTCTGCGCAATGAATTGGTGAAACGGGACAAGAAAAATCGCATTTTATTTGCCGGGAATTCATTCACCGAAACCGAGGAGCATTTCAGATATCACGTTCCCGATCTGTTGAAAAAAGCAAGAAGCGCGTCTGAACTCGAGGCATTCCTGGATTCCTGGATTCGATTTGCGAAGGCGGACAAGCTTCCTTGGATGACATTCCGGGATTATGTGGAACAGGATTTCTTAAGTTTTTCTCCGGAAGTAAGTGACACGGTTGAATATCTTGATAAATTTATTGATCTTATTTTCTATTTTTTATCCATCAGTAAAAATGAATACGATATTGTGCCCCAGCTGATTCACCGGCAGGGATATCCTCGAAACGTCAAAGAATATGTTGGGGCGCTTGGGCTTGTCGCGGACTTTGCAGGCCGGTTGAAAGAAAAGGGGATTTCACTCTACACGCCGTTGCATGAAGGCGTATTTCAAATTCTGGAAACGGTTAAATCATCTGAAGAATTAAGCTCGACTCTTGATGCGTTTGGGGATTTTGTCCTCAAACTCTATCGCAGCTTAACACCGGATAATGCAGATAGCGTTTTGATTTGGAGCCGAGTGGATGTTTCGCGAAATGAAAAAAAGAATATTTACACTAAAGAAACGCTTGAATTGCTTGAAGCATTAGTTGCGCATCCCAATTTTGTCCGGGCGGCAGAGGACTATAATTGGCGTTGGATTCCGTGGGATAAGCTTCTAGGACAGTTAAAACAAATCAAACAGCGAGGGAATTCCTTCGATGTGGAATATCGGGTAGAAGGAAATGGGGGGGTGAGAACGAAATCAATTGAACTTGTTGAAACGAAGGCGCAAAGTTTGGGGAATGGAAAATCTGATGCTCAGGAAAACGCGGGCGTTCTCGAGGCTTTGGAGCGAAGATTTGAAGGAAAAAAGCTTCTCAGGGAATTGTTGGGTCAAATCGTTAAGTCGAAAACTTATTGGGATATCCGTAAATTCACGAAGCGGATAGGGGCAAAACTTCAGCCGCAAATGGGTGATGACCTTGCGCTTACTCCGGATTCTGACGGGACGGTTCGTTTTCAATTTGAGGGGGTATCGATTCCGTTGAAGACCGGTGATGTTGTGATCAAAAAAACGGATGATCCGATTAGAACTGTTGATAATATTTTTTACTTCATACATTCAACTCCTGATCCAACTGCACTTTCTTCAGCAGTGCAAGTGACATTTAAACAGATTCATACAGGCGCGCAATTTGATGTTTTGGTTGACCGGGAACATGGCCTGAATCGTCCGGCTTATTTCATCTTAGCTACGGCTAGGGAGATTGAACTTTTACGGAAACAAGGCTTTGAGTCAAGTGGTGTTCACGGATTAAGTTTGGGTGCTTCCGAGCCAATCCGATTTGGTTTGTCTGCTGAGAATGAGGCGAAGGCGCAGGCCATTTGGAAAGAAATTATGAAAGCCAATGGAAGCGAAGCCAAAGCGACGCTTCAGAAAATTCAAAGGCTTAAATCTTTTTGGTCTAGTCTTAACGAACTTCCTTTAATTATAGACATCGTTGCAGCTAATTTGCATACGGAATTGGGGGCCTCCGATAATCAGCAATATTCGATTGCCATTCAAATTTACAGCGATGTTATCAAAAAGGCGGAGAAGGCAGGAACGTCTGCTATCGCACAGCTTGGCGTTGCTCTCACTAGTAGGGGGTATGCGTATTTTCAGTTGGGCAAAACGGAGCTGGCTCAGCAAGATATGGAACGAGGGCTCCAGATTACGCTTGGTTCGTCGTTGGGAGAATCGGCTGAATCAAAGAATTCGCTTCAGGTCCCCGCGGTTGCCCCGGTTCCGTATGACCCGATCAAAGAATTGATGAAGGGATACGAGCAGGAGCCGGTATCTGTCAAGCGGACGGGGATAATATTCATGGCGCCCCGCGAAAAGATGTTTTGGCCCCAGGCACTCGCGAAAATCCTCTAAAGCGCAAGTCATCGGCATCGGGAATGCGCAATCTTATCGATGGTCGCGGCAAAGTGGGGGGAGATCAAATTCAGCGAACGGACAATATTTTGGGAGCTCCTCGGAAATCCGCGCCCGATCACCGTCGTCTGAGCGGCCGCAGTTTGGGACAGGAAGATGGTCTGGATAATGATCCGCCCTATCGGGATTTGTTGCAACAATGGTACCCCGCGTCCTCTCAATCTCGAGAAACGAATGCTCCCGCGAATTGTTTTGCATTTTTGAGAAAATATGATGAGAAGGGCGAACCCATTTTTGCCGGTGTGAAATTAAGCAGCTCCAATAAATGCACAGTTAGTGTCGACGTATTCACTGTTGACCGAAAAGCAGAACGGAAAAATATTCTAACGCAGTACAATTGTAAATTCTCTTCTCATCCTCTTGGATTTTATGCAAGTGAATTTCTTGTATCAGGCATAGACCGTCTGTTTATAGACGGCAATCAACTTGTGATTGTAGCCGTTGCGACTATTCATGAATTCGTAACAGCGGGTCAAAGGGGTTTGCCGAGTTATGTGAAAACAAGCGAGCTGTTAATGCCTAAGTTAGTTGATATCAATGAATTGCTGCCCAAAGTTGCAGGAGCGAAGGCGGAAAGTCTGGGTGAAAAAGTTTCCAAAAAAAAGATGGATTATTCAAAAATTCCTTTTGTTCGAATTTCGGGTGATGAAATTAAATTTTTTCACCAGAGTGTTAAGAGTTGGCTTTTCCCGGATTCTGACATGCCGCCATCAGATTCTTTAGCGGGTCAGCTTTTGCGCCTTCTCACCCCGGCGGACCGGCGTGGATTTGGTATTCCAATTGGAATGTATTATTGGTTTGACCGCAAAAATGCTCCTGCTCATCAATTGTCTGAATACGGGTTCTTTTTTAAAAAAGGGGTTGTTATCCGAGTTTCATTGATAATGGATAAACATAAGGGGACGCAGCTGGAGAAAAGTGAAAGAATACGTCTGGATTCTTATCAGGGTGAAGATGCCGAGATCTTGAAAAATGTCTGGCGGAAATTTTCCTCGAACGCCTCGAGTTTGGGGGAGGAAGAGAAGGTTTCTCAACCTGTCCCCGCGGTTGCCCCGGTTCCGTATGACCCGATCAAAGAATTGATGAAGGGATACGAACAGGAGCCGGTATCTATCAAGCGGACGGATAATATTCATGGCGCCCCGCGAAAAGATGTTTTGGCCCCAGGCACTCGCGAAAATCCTCTAAAGCGCAAGTCATCGGCATCGGGAATGCGCAATCTTATCGATGGTCGCGGCAAAGTGGGGGGAGATC
>JACROU010000001.1:24538-30245 GCA_016214265.1 Candidatus Omnitrophota bacterium | reverse complement strand
GATTGTGATCGCGAGGATTAAAATTAATCGCAGCAACCATTTCTTTTTTTTCTCCGGTTTTTTTGTTTTCGATTCAAAAAGTTCCGGTTTAGTGAATTCTGCCTTTTTCGTGGAATCGTTCATATTTTGACTCCCCCTTCTTTAAATGGATTTGGCTGAAAGATAAACTGCGGGTATTGAAAACATGAAGGAAACGAACAAGGGAATAAAGGACCATTGTGGATTCGGCGTTCCCTCAAATAAATACCAGAATCCAAAAAATCCAAGTAAAGTTCCTGGAATAAGCTGCTTTGCTGCATCAGAGAACTTTAATTTCTCGTAAGGGTCCTTGCTCATAGGCCGCCAGGCTAATTTCTTAAACGGCATGGTCAATAAATCCCATGTGGCGTATAGAAAGTTTCCGCCTGATATCAGAAAGGAAAGTCCGGTCTCAAATAGGAACTTTTTAAAATCCGGGACATTTCTCACCAGCACTAGCTTATGAAAGAAAATCACGGTTAGACTAAATAACAAAATCAAAAAAAGAGTTCGATTAACGAAAATGCCAAACCAAAAAGCATCTGTTTTAAACGACATCAGTTCTCCCGCGTAAAAACTCTGAGATAAAAGCCCCAACAAAACCCAAAAGAAGAAAACGGGTTGAGCTAGATAACAATAGATGGAATAAAAAGAAAGAAAGCGGGTTTGGGGAGTTAAGCCCGTCATAAAAATAAGAGGCCATCCCTGAAGTGTCCCTTTGGCCCACCGGGACTCTCTTTTTCTTGCTTCAAGATAATGAGCCGGCGCCTCATCATAGGTCTCAACATCGTCAACAAAAACGGTCCGAAAACCTTTTTGATCGAGCAGTGCGGTATCCCAGTTATCATGAGACAGCAACCCTTTGGGAAGATCGATCCGGCGAAACATTTTTAAACGGATCAAACATTGATGCCCGAAAGAAATAGCCCGGTCAATTCGAAGGATGCGAGGCCTTCCTGAGAAGTTTGAGAACTGTTTTGTTCGGCACAATCGAGTCTGCATCCAATATATATAGGAAGTCATATTCTGGGTGGGAATCAATAAATTCCCGTATGTTTCCCTGCTTCCTTTCGATTGGTAACCGCCTTCTTCGATAAAACACCCTGAGCCCATGCCTCTCTTCAAGTTTTTGGATGAGACTGCGCTCAAAGCCCTCAAACTCTTCATCGGAATCGCTTAAAATCCAAAAATCGCATTGAGGCAGCCGGTTTCCTTCAAAACTCCAGGCAAGCCTTTTGTATAAATATTCCAAATCTTCATTGCGAATACAGTAAACAAGAGCTGTTTTCGGAAATGTTTCGAGGTAAAGCTCATCATGCTTTTTGGGCTTGAGAAAAATAGAAATGCCCCCGATAAGAAAAATATGAATCACGTTAAAAAACAGGAAAGCAAATCCTGACAACCAAATCCAGACAAGCCACTCACCATCCGTAGTAAGGAATTGATTTTTGGCCAGAAAAAAACCCAAAAGAGTTAAAGCCAAGAGAACTGCAAGATGTAGATAGAAACGTGTTTTTCCGGATCTCATTGTAAACCCAAGAATGAATTCAGGAGATTTTGACGCGCTTCAGCCGGGACAATGGATTTTGCCCTTTCGAGCACATGCTCTGGCACTTCAATCAACGGCTGGGACTGAACGGCTCTGGAAATAGAAAGATCCTCCCTTAAGCGTTCGGCACAAGGTGCACAGGAAATAATATGTTTCACCAGAATTTTCCTCTGCTTCCGATCTAACGCCCCATCCAGCACACAAGCAATATCCTCCTCAGTCAGGCATCTGCCTTCGGATTTGGGTTCGCAATCTTTAAAAGCTTCCTTAAGCAATTTTTCTATAACCATCATTTGTCACCTCGATTCCAATTGACGTCTGAGTTATTCAGTCGAAGCCCTGCCAAACTTTCAATTTGAGCAAAAGTAATCTGCATTTCAAAAAGATCCCCTACCCGTTCTATTTGTGCCTTCTTTAACTGGATAAAAGAATCAATAACATCGAATCCGCTGTTCCTTCCTGTCGAAAATTTCATCTTCTCATTCTCATATTTTTTGCGTGCTTCTTTAAGATATGTTTCAAGCACATCTGTATTTCTTTTCTGTATTTTGTAATCTGAAATCTTTTTCCGGATTTCATTCTCCCACTGCATCAGCTTTATTTTATTTTCTGCTTTTACTTCACGGATTTCCGCCTCTTTAGCCTTAATTTGATTCGAGGTCGCCTTCCAATCCCAAATATTCCAGCTGCCTTGAAGACCCGCTTCATAACGATTTTGATCAAAGTCAATCCGGGGAGAATAAAACCGCGTGACGAAAGAAATTTCTGGAAGCCTCTCAGAAAGTAAAATCCTCTTCTCTGCCTCAAGCTCGTTCACTCTAAGGGGAAGAATTTTATAAAGCGGATATGCTTTTCGGATTCCATCAATAATGGAATCAAAAGCGATTTCCGGATCGTGACTTTCCGTCAATGGTTCAAGAATTAACCGTTCATTAGGGGCAAGTCTCAAAAGCTCGCGAAGAAGCGCCAAGCCATAATCGTAAGCTTCTTTATGCCGGAGAAGCTCCAATTGGGCCTCTTCAGACAGAGAACTCGCTCTTAATAACTCCGCCTCCAGAACTAAATCTTTTTCCCGGAGGATTTTCAAAATCCGGTAATGCCGCCCTGTTTCCCTGACCCATTCCTGAGCGGACTTTAGAAGTCCTGCTTCTTTCAAGGTGTTCAAATAAAGCGCCTTGATCTGATAAATGGTTTCGAGTTCATCTTCTTGTTGATGAAATTTTTCTTGATCAACTATTAAGGCCTGCCTTTTCTTTTCGTGAAAATGTTTCCCCCCTTCAAAAAGGGAAAGTCGAAGCGCTGCCCCTCCAAAAAAATCACCCCGATCACCGGGGACAAACTCCCGGCCTGCGTAGGCGTCCACAGTCGCTTGAGGAAAAAGCCGGCTTCCAGCAGCCCGAAGCAGAGCTTCTTCTTTTTCAATTCGAGCCCGGGCACACTCGATCTGGCCGTGATTCGCTAGACTCCTTGAGATGAGCGAATCCAGATCGATTTGAACACCCTTGGCCTCAAATCCTCCATCCGCCAAAGCGAATGGAGGAAAAAGGACTATGCCGAAAATAAAACTGGCCAAAACTGATATTTTTCTCAAACTTTTTTCTCCTGTGTTCTTTTTTTCCCTGTCCCCGCTTCAATCAGGCGTTCAATGCCCTCCTTGAGAAGCGGTAATTTCTCAATCTCCACAAATACCCCTTTATGCGTTGGAATTTTAGAACCGTCGCCGTCAAGGTAATAAACCCGGATATCCACAAACATTTTTCCTTTTCTGTCACTCAATGCGAATTGAAGTTCTTCACTTTTAGATTTCTCGAATCCAAAAACTCTCTCCTTGGGATAAATGTTAAACATGTTTTTATCTCCTCTCTTTTGAATTAAATTCCGTCCAGCAGCAATACCTGAATCGGGGTGAAATTTTCAACCGTAATGGATGCATCGATTCTTTCAGTCTTTAGGTCCTGAGCCGCTTCGTGCGTTAAATTCTGAGCCAAGTTCATCCGAAGCTCATCCTGAAGCGAATAAGGCTCCGCACTCGGCAAACTCCCAGTAAAAAGACTGGCTCCCGCAAGCAGCGTTTCACCGACGGCTTTTAAGGCCCGCTGATCATGATGTTTATTGACCCTGCCTTTGATACCGGAAGAACTATCCGCTGACACCGCCATGGCCCGCACTCTCATTTCGCAGCCGTCCGGAAATATCAGCAGATGAAACGCGACATTGATTCGATTGATACTTTTGATGACATCCGCCTCCCCCAGAAATCTGGAGTTTTTAGGAATCAACAATTTCCCATCCTGTTGAATATCCTTTGTGACTGAACAAATGACTGGTGCTTTCGTGTTAAATGAAAAAATAGTCCCCTGAACCCGCGCCGGAATCAAAGTGCCTGAAGACAGCCCGATTTTTTCCTCCCTTTCACCTTCCGGCTTTATTCTTGTGATTTCGTTTTCCGCTTTATTACTTTCCTGTTGAACAAAAACCTCGATTTTCGAATCAAGTTTTCTTTGATTTGAAATTCGCTTGCCTTGCGGATATTGAGATACAGCCTCTTCAGATCCGCTTCTTTTCTTTACGGATTCATCAAAATATTTTGTCTCAAAGACCTCTCTTTTTTCAGGCGTCTTATGAACCGCCTCTTTATCCTCTTTTTTCAAAATAATCTGCGTTACAAATATAATCCCAAGAATTAAGCACAAAATGCTTGCAAGGATTATTCCCGGATAATTTTTAATTAATTCCGGAAAAGCATTATTGGGTTTTTCTTTTTGATTCTTATCTTCGCCTTGTTCATTCATTCTGATTTGCCTTTCTACGAAAGCCACTTGAAGCCTTCGATTCTCAGATTCATTTTTCCTTCTTCATCCCAAAGAATAAAAACGGGCTTTTCTTTCCGGTTCAATTTTCGAGCCGCAAATTGAACCACCCCGTATTCATAGCTTGAAGCCGGAACCGGATTTTGAATTTGAAGCCGGCTTTCGAGCTCTTCAAATCCTTCCTGCTTTTTGCCTAAACCGAAATTCGCACTTTCATAGGATTGAATGCCCAAGACGGTTTTTGAAATTGGAAATGGATTTCCAGAAATATTTCTGACAGCAAACCGGAGAAAATAGTGATCTCCGATTTGAGAAAGCGAAATGAGATTCAGCCGAATATCCCCTTCTTCAACATGTTGATTCAAGTCAATCGTTTTTGACGCTTTGGATATATCCTCGACAACTTTCGATTCGGCCTCCTTTTTTGCCTTTTCTTCTATTGCTGCCTCTTTCCCTTCGAATTCTTTCTTGATTATTTCTTCTTTTTTCTTAACTTCTTCCCTGAAAGCATTCTCAACGAAAACATCCTTATCCTCCGTTCTGAAATCCAGAATAAAATCTGCCGTCTCCGGATGTCCTACTGAAATATCAAATGTGAGTCTCCCGGATTGAGTCACAACCGTAAGGTTCGTGCGGGCTTCCTTGGAATCCGTAATGGGTTTAATCAACACCTCTTTCTCATAGACCCCGACTTTGAAAAGATCCTGATCGCCGACAAATACTTTAAGGGCCGGCTCCGGCAGTTCTATGGCGGAGACATAGCCCAAAGCAGTTTGAAGTTTATAAACCACGTCTTCTCTCATTTTCACCCGGCTGATTCTTTCCGTCGGCTGGGTTCTTTGATTAAATAATTTTCTTTTCTCATAGACACTTTGCGCATTTTCGATGTCTTTTTCTTCCAGAGGAGCCCCGCTTTCTTGAGCCTGAACAAGAGACTGAGAAAGAGCCGTAACCAAAAGGAAAGACAGGATGATTTTTTTCATATTGTGATTATTTCCTTTCTTTGATTTCGTTTAAGACGGTTTCCTGGTATTCCTCCACTAAAAGCCCTTCGGGAACCTGACGGCTCCGGGGAACTTTTTTCAAAACAAAATCAGCTCTAAACAATACTTGCTCGCGATTGGGATACCCGTATTTCGTAATCTGCCGGACGCCCACAAGAGATACAACAGCCTGTTCCTTGGTTTGTCTTTCCAAATGTTCTTCTTTAAATTCGATTTCGGTATCGATTCCCGCCTCCTTGATTTTATGAATCAAACCTGATGCGATCAGTTCTTTATGAGCCCTTTTTTGAAGACCGGCCGTCATTTGATTAAAAGCTTCAGCAAGA
>JACROU010000001.1:0-24484 GCA_016214265.1 Candidatus Omnitrophota bacterium | reverse complement strand
AGCAAGATCCTTCGACAGCGTGTAGGAGTTATATGCCGTGTAGCGGTGGGTAAAACGCTTCGCGAAGGAAATGATTTCAAAAGAAGTCGGGGCATTATTGATTTTCAAGTCCTCAATGACTTGTGCTCCGGCTACCCTGTCGACACGAATGACGACAGGCGGTTTCTGGGAAACAAAGAAAAGGAACACCAGCTCCAAAATCACGATGGCCGTGAGAATGAAAACGAGTTTCCTTAAAAAACTGATCTCTTTTTCCAAGTCGCCGAAAACTTCAAAATAGCGGCGTTTGATTTCAGGAAATATATTCTCCATTAATTCCCTCCTTTATAAGATCGAGGCCCTGACGAAGTTGAATCTTTTGGGGAAACGATTTTTTTCCCCAATTCTCTAAGCCCTCTCAAAAAATCACCGCCTCTCGTGCCCGCAAATCCCACTCCCCGGAGGGCATGACGGCCGATAATTGCAGCACCCACTCCCATCGCTGCTCCGCCTGCGGATGAAAGGCCTCCGGCTCCCCGGACCATGATGGAAGAAAAGAGCGGGACAAAAAGCACAATGATGACAATAATCAGAAAATTCATGGCAATCAGATCAAATACCGGCGTATTGGCCTTTTCATAAATCTCAAAAAAATTCATTTCGGAAATGATTCTTAAGAAAAGTGATAACACCACGTTCCATCCCGAAATTTCAAAAATCCACCGAATCCACGCCCGGACCATACCCGGTTGGAATACCCCGACCGCAAGAAATATGGGCCCCATCACGTAAAGTGCCGAAAGAAACACAAGCCTTACCCAGCCGAACATTTTCATAACAATAAAAGCAAGGCTGTATGTTCCCTGAAGGGTCCATTCCACCAGGGTCATTTTGAAAGCCGCGAGCATTCCAAGATCTTTATTCTGTTTATACGCACTGAAAACTTTCTGCATGGCTTCTTTAAAATCCTCACCCGGCAGAAAGAAATTCGAGAGAAGCTCCATCCCGCGCGTAATTTCCCTGAAAAAAGGTGTGTAAACCGCAAAGAGTCCTGAAATCAGGAGAATTCTGATGAATAAATTGGAGTAGTTGGGCTGATTTGAAATTCCATTCAAAAATTCCTGAATAAAAGCAATCGTCAGAAATACAAGAAGAAGAGCAAACCCAATATCTCTGACATCGCTATACATCGGTCCGAAGACATAAAAAATATCTTCAACATTTCGAAGTCCCTGAGTCATTTAATCAATCCTCCCCAGTCCTTCAATGGATTCGCGAAACTCATTCATATAACGAAGCCTCTCCCGCTCGAGACGTTTTTCTTCACGGGAAACCTGCTGGACTTGAGTAGAGGAAAGTTCAATGAGTTTGGCAATGGCTTCCTGATTTTCCTGGCCGAGCACCATCAATTTAGCTGCGGCCTGAGCCGTTAGCCTGGCCGCTCCCTTTGGGCTTGCTGTTTGTGCTTGGGAATTAATCATTTCCGCTGCTTCGCGCGTTTTATTGCCTTCCTCGTAGATTTCTTTGGCAAACTCATACCCCCGCACAGCCTGATTTTCTTCGAAAGGAATATAAGGCCGCGCCTTGGAATCCGGCATGGGTCCAGTGATTTCTTCCAAACTTGAAGCGATGGACTCCAAGGTTTTGGCCTCATCAAACAACCTGATTTGAGGAATTGAGGAATAGGACTTTCCGCTGGCCGCCAAAAGAGAACCTTTCCCATCGATAATTTTCTTCAGCGGATCTCCCATAACCACCTTCACAATTTCATCCACACCTGCATGGAACCGGATCAACTCCTGATAAGTCGCCTTCAATTGTTCCAGCTTCTCAAGCGAGAGCTCGATTTCCCGGACAAATCCCGAATCCAAGATAGTATTTCGAAGTTCGCTCAAGGCAGCGTTCACGGCATCAAAAGTCGGAAGTGCCGATTGAGCGGGCCTGGGAAATACCCCTAAAAGGAAAACGAAAATAATTAAAAATGAAATTTTTCTTTTCATCTGTAAAACCTCATGGAATGCATGATAAATATAAAAAGCACCTGCACCACGAGAATCAAAGAAGCCCAGAAAAATGAATTCATTGGGTCTCGATGCATCCGGAACGGTCCTTTTCATCTTTTTTTATTGTTTTCCCGGATCCATTCGGAAATCTCAAGGCTAACGCCTCAAGAATTTCAAGATCCTCTTTCCCTGGAAATTGACGCCTTAATTTTTCTTCTTCTAAAAAATCTTCCGGATCCGTCGTTGAAATCCAGTAGTCGAGACCTGACGGCTCCAGTTTTGCAATAACTCCGTGTTCCAAGAACTTGATAAACATTTCCGAGAAAATACCGGGCCTAATCTCAAGTTCCCGGACAGCCTTGATTTCATTTTCCCCAAGATCCAGTTTTGAAAGGAGTTCATGACCCTTCTGAAGTTTTAAAATATATTTCACATAGGAATTGGCCAGAATGGCTGTCGAAGCCTCCGACTCCAGAAAATCTTCAGGACTTTGAGATATGCTCATCACCAGTCCGTTTGATTTTCTCGCGGTACGGTAAAGTTCCTCAATAAGCCGTGAGCCCACCTCATCATTAAAGAAACGCCACCCCTCGTCGATCACGATCATTTTTCGAAGTGACGTATCATGGAGTTTTTTTGAAAGGCTTGAGCGGATGACAAAGAAAAGAATGGACTGAAGCTCGGGATGTTGGGTGAGTTTTCCCAGATCAAAAACGATCAAACGGTCATCAAGCGAGAGTTTTCCCGGCCGGTTGAGAATTTCCCCGAATCTCCCTTCAGTCCATATCGAAAGATTCTTCGAAAAATGATAAGCCCTTTTTCTGTCCTCCTCATCCCCCAGGAAATAATTCTTGAGTATTTTTTCCACATCTTGAAGAAGAGGCGAACGATCCGGACTTAACGGCTCATAAACTTTTATGACGGCCCGTTCCAGAATACGCAGATCATTCTGGCTGAGTTTCTTTTCTTCCATAACCATCTTTTCAAGGAGGGTCGAAAGAAAGGCGAGAAACTCCGAATCAAAACGCTCTTTTTTTGGAAAAAGATTGATCGCATATTCTTCAGAACATTCGATTTCCAGATAACTCCCCTTAAAAATACGGGCGAGTTTCCGGTAGCTTCCTCCCATATCTAAAATCACCACATGATTCTTTGGGTTTTCAATAGAAGATAATTGGTGGTAAATGATTTCCCGGATCCCGTGCTTCCGATCATGAGTGCATGTTTGGCGGGAAGTTCGGGGTCAAATAGATCGAGCTTCAATCCTTCATCCCGGTAAGTTTTAAGCAGAATTCCCGGTTTTCGCGTCCCTTTCCACTCCTCACAAACGGGAGAAATCCGTGTCAGGGCTTCAGTTAAGACGGGAAAACGAAGCGGATTTTCATCCCCCTGAATAGGAAGATGGCTTAAAAATAACAGGTCATGCTCAAAATGATTCGACACCCCAAGAGCGCCTCCCAATTTCGGAAATGCTTTGAGTACGGATTCTTTTTCCCGGTGAAGTTCCTCCTGCGATTTAGCTTTCACAAGGACACTCAATGATATTTCAAAGAGATGCTCTCCCCTCTCGGCCATCTCATCCATGAATGCTTCAAATTGTCGTGCCCGCTCCTGGGCAAAACTGTCTTCCATCATCCTGAAAAAAGCATTGGCCTTGGATAAATTGGCTTTGATTCTCATCCGGGATGTTTCTTTTTCCTGATCCGGTTTACGGATCGTAAGCACGAGCTCCGATTCGTCGGGAAGACTTTCTTCAAAATATTTAATCATCCCTATCCTGGCTTCTTCAGGAAGAAGCCTCATATTCACGATTGAATGGTAATAACCATCCAGATAGATAAAGTCCTCATCAACACGCGGCGGATGGAGAAGTAATTTTGACCTCAGTGTCTCGAACCGGGGCCATGTCGATTCACCGCCTAAAATTTCTTCAAAGGAATTTATTTGGGAAAGTGAGGGATTGAGCTTTTCGTAATATGCTTTAAGAATTTCCGTTTTTGCCAGCCTCGAGACTTTTATTCCAAGTCCCTCGAAAACCTGCCGGATCAAATCTTCCGTGTCGGCAAGAAAACGGGAAACCTCCGGGCCCGTTTTGCGAAGCATCTTGACCTTTTCAATCAATTTCCTTTTTCTTTCTTGAGGTAAATAAACCACAAATAAAAAAAGCCCTCTTTTGAGAAGTCTCTGACGGCTCAAACCCTCAAGTTTCTTTTCCACAATTCTTTCTGTAACTTTATCCCCCTTGGGAATGAAAGCGTCGTAAGCTTTGAGTAATTCAGGATCCCCATTCCGGGATTGCCTGGAAAAAGTCAAAATGATTCCTTCAGGCAAATAATTCAGAAATTTCACAAGCGCACTCAGAACCCCATGAATTTTTGCTTCGTCGCACAAAAGATAATCAACTCCCTCAAGGCGAAATCCCATGCCCTCTCTGCCTGAGACACCGACAATCTTTCCGTTGTCTTCGACGGTCGCAAGATCAAGCCCCGAAAAGAAAGGGATTCTTTTTCTCGCATCTCTTAACTTTTTCATTGAAATAAGAAATTTCATCGATCCAGCTCCCTTGCCTGCGTATATCTAGACGGTTTAACGAGAAATCGAACGAGTGACTGTGTGTAACGCGGCGCCTTTTTTCGCTTAAACAAACGCAGGAAAACATAAGCGCCTAAAACCACTATCAAATTCACCCAGAGCGTCTTCGAAAATAAAAAAACAAAAAGATAAACCCCGACGAGCAGCAAAAAATCGGGAGGCTCTAATCCCGTAATTTTGTTCTCTTTCGTAAGCATGGGATACATCACAACGCGTTCCATGGCGTTAAAACCTCGTTACATCTTTCATCAAATCCAGAATGGCGCGCGCGAGCATAATTAACGCGCCTCCTCCTGCCGCAATGGCGCCGCGCCGCATCCCCTGTTCATTACCCAGCGCCATGGATACTCCGGCAATCGCAATACCGATCACTAAAATGCCCGGACCAATAATTTGAATGAGGAATGTCCCTACAGAATCCAGGAAAAATTCGAGATCTTCCTTTGCCTGCGCCTCCGCAAACGCAAAATGCGCTTCTAGAAGAAAAAGGCACAGGAAAAAAGCCGGTTTCCAAAAAGCTTTAAACTTCATGTTCAACTTTCCTTTCTTGGAAAAAGAGGAGGGGATCGATCAGTTCCGGAGAATCAAACAGTTCTCTTCATGCGCTTCGATCAATCCCCTCACTATAGATGGGCGAAAAAGGGGGTATCAGTCGGCAAGAACGGATTTTTTTATATCCGCAACTGATTTCCACTCCTTGTCTTGGAAGTATTTCAAGATTTTTTCCTTTCCGCGCTTAAGGTAGGATTTTGCTGCTGAAGGACTTACTGCCAATTCTCTGGAAATGGCTCGCGGTGAAAGCCCTAAAAACTCCAGCCTAACGCATTGGCGTTCAGAATGTGCAAGACCTCCGTAACGTATCGCTTTGAAAATTATCCCTTGCAGCTTCCGGGCATCTTCCTCTTTGACCGCCAAATCAAAAGCACTTGGGAGTGTTACTTTCTTTTGGATTTCCCTCTGAAGCCTGGTCCTTGGGAAATTTTCTACTCGATTCCAATCGATAGCCCGATAGGTAATCGCCGGTTCAACATTATGTTTTTCAATCTTCTGCCTGCCTGTTGTTTCCTTGTGGTTTTTTGTATTCATAGTTGGCACCTCCACAAGGCGTACGGAAGGTTCACCTCTCATTCCGGTATCTCGTTACTGATCAACAGGTTATAAAGATAAAAAGGGTTACCTTTTCAAAGAGCAATGAGGCCTAAAACAGCAAAAAAATTTTGAGAAGGGCGCCCAGAATCAGGGGGCCCTTCCCAATAGGTTCTTCATTTCCTCCATCGTTCAAATTCCCGAAACCAGCTTCTAAAGTTCGAGAAAGCCGAACGATAATCAAATAAACGCGCTCTTTCCTGCGTTCTCTCAGTTCCTCCCGTCAAAACAGCATGACTTACCGGTGCCGGCGAAGTTCGAACTTTGCTGACCTCATCCCGGACCATTTTCCCCAGCCATTCATGCGACAAAATTAACGGAAACAAAAAGAAAGCAGCCCAGAAAATGGCTCGAAATATTCCCCGGATTAAGAAACCAAAAACCAGGATGACCGTTCTCTTCAAAAACGGAGGCATCGAAAAATTTCCGGCTTTCTGAAAAATATTTTCATGTCTCATACACACACCTCTCCTCTTTTATTGGTTGAGTAGAAACGTTTATGTTTTTAAAAATCGTTGATGCAGGGTTTGAAGCGGGGTAATTCAATTAAAGCAGATTTTGTTCCGTGAAACTGAAATACTGATTGTCGCCCACGATAATGTGATCGAGAACTTTGATTCCCACCGGGGTGCACACCGACTGAAGTTTCCGTGTCATTTCCTGATCTTCACGACTCGGCATAATCCTCCCCGAGGGATGATTATGAATCAGGACAATACCGGTGGCGTTGTGCTCAAACGCAGCTCGAAGCACTTCGCGGGGATGTACTGCCGTTTCATCCACGGTTCCTTCGAACAAATTCTCGTCCGCAAGAATGCGGTTGGCCTTATCCAGGAAAAGGACCTTGAATACCTCCCTGCCCCGATCCCTCAAAGCAGAGTAAAGATAATCCATAACGGATCTTGGATCCCGGCAGTAATTCTTACCGATGATTTCCTCTTTGAGATTCCGCTTTGATATCTCGACTGCGGACATGAGAGAAGCAATTTTGGCATTTCCTAGTCCTCGAATCTGGTTAAGCTCACCCCACTGTGCAGAAAGCAGGCCGCGCAGCCCGCCGAAACGGGATAATAATTCCCTGCTGAGACTCAGCGCATCCTTTCCCCTCACTCCTGTTCGAAGCAGAATGGAAAGAAGCTCGGCATCCGAAAGCACCTCTGTCCCGCCCCGCCTCATTCTTTCGCGCGGCCTTTCAGAATCCGGCCATGATTTAATTCCGTTTCCATCACCTGAATTTTGCATATCCATTTTGATCTCCTTTTTAATTGAATTATTTTTAATTAAATTTTCAGTCATTGTCTTGTTCCGCTTTTTCTCTTAATGCGATTTCATACAAATCCCTTAAAACCGATGCGGAGAATCTCCCCCATTTCCCTCTGGAGATTCCGATCAACTCCTGCAGCTTGTCCGCATAAAAACTTTTGTCCTGAACATCTAAGATTTCCTCGATAAACATTTGCCGCTCCTTTCCTGGTCTAATATAGAAAACGGAAGGAAAAACTCACCCTGAGTTCTCCCTTCCGTCTGATGTGGATGATGATTAAAAATACAGTTCCCGCGGCATCTCCTCTTCTACCGGATACAGCCATATGATCAGATCTTCTTCCATGGACTTTTTCTCCTCTCTTTCCAGAAATAAAAAAGGCGCGGGAAGGTTGTTAAATAAAACCTTCACCGCGCCTTTTGCTTTTTTGACTTATTTATTTTTTCGTTACAGCTATTTCCGATTCCACCGCCAAAAGAGCAGTGATCAGCGAACGGATATATCCGCAGTCAATCGCGTACCCCCGTTTTTCCGCCGGATAATACTCTCCGGATTCCTTATGTTTGAAAAACACGCGCTGATTCAGAAATAGCTTCTCCTCCTTCCCTTTCCCGATCGAAATGACCAGCTTTTCACCTTCCCGAAGAGGAATTTCCTCAATCACTTTATTGATGAATTTTTCCTCGGCTTGGGCAGCTTGAATTTTATTTGTCTTCATGTTTTTTCCTTTCATTTAGAGTTGATATTTATTGTTCACTTCAGAAAAACAGTAATGAGTCACCTCCTTTCTTTCAAAAAATAAAATGGGAAGATGAGATCGTTTACCGGATCCCATCTTCCCCAGTTTTGATTTAAGGCCTCACATGCGGATAGCGGCATGAAATAAGCGCGTTAAAAGGCATATAAAGCATCATTCCGCCTGCTTCTAGACATTCCAATAAGTCCAGATATTCTCCTCTGTCGATAAGGCAACATTCGACTGCCTCGCGAAGAAGAAGCCTCATCTCCGACTTTCCTGCCGATTTCATGCCTTTTAAATAGTTCCGCAAGTCATCTATTGCGCATCCCTCTTTTCTCCCCTCTGTTTCAGCCCCTTCTAACCCCTGTGTCATTATTGGTTTCATAAGCAGCCTCCGATTCTGAAAAACAAAAGGGGAAGATGCGATCTGCAGCAACACAGACCCCACCTTCCCCTTGTTTGATTTAAGAATAATGAATTATTTCGTTAAAATTCAGCTCGATTGAAATTTTTTCAATGCATTTTCTATTCCTTTCGGCGGATTGTTATTAACCGGCTCACCAGCCTTCTCCATCCTGGCCTTGCCTTGATTTTTCTCCTTCCTGATTTCTTCAAACATCTTGCCGGTTTCCATTTTTCCGGAATAATCGAGCTGCACATAATCGATCTCGAGTTTTGGATATTTCGTAACGACAATCGCTTCTCCCCGGCCCAGAGCCCTGACAAGATCGGGGTCTACCCTGAATGTCTGACCTTCCCGGATGGATCCAACACCGGTATAGCTTTTTCCGGTAAGCCCGTCTTCCGTCTGATAAGTTGAAACAAGCGTCTTTCTGGAGCCGCCGATTTTTGCCATTCTTTCGATAGATGCCGGATCATCCTGCCTCATGATGATCTTGATATTCGTATTTTCGATCACCTGCTGGCTGAAACTAACCCGCCTGACGGACAAATCCGCAAGACTTTGATGAAGTAAAGTTACCGCAAATTTCGCTCCCCTGGCTTTATTCAAGAACTCGATAAAGTTCTCATAGGCAAAGCTTGAAAATTCATCCACATAAACCGGAAAGAATTTCCGTTCGGCTTCTCCTGTTTGAGTCTGAATTTCATTCGACACCGTCTTGATGTCCTGCAAAACAAGCCTTCCGAATCTTTTGGCAGTTTCTTCATAACCTTGCGTATTGAGTGAGAAATACACGATCTGGTTATTTTCGTAAACATTCAAAAGATCGATTTCACCCTTTTTGACATCCACCAGTTTCGAAAATTCCGATTTTGATATTAAGGCAAGATCCGCGATCAAACCTGAGAGGTACTTATTGTGATCATTGAAATGCCTTTCCATGTAACCCAAATCGAGCCAGAGATTCTTTTCTTCTGTGTTCACTCTTAACGCCTGCAAATGGCTCATATTAGTCAAGAGGTCATAAAGACTGCGAAATGTAATCGCAAGTTCCGCTCCGCTTCCTTTTGCAATAATTTCTTTCATCGGCCTGAGAAGTGTCAGAAGCGCCTCTTCCGCTTTCTTCCTGTAAAATTCTTCACGCCATTCGGTCGCGCCGATCAGCTTATCCTTGATTTCCGAGGCATTTCCCCTGAGAAGCGGGTTATAGGTGTTTGATAGTTCCGGATGAGCCAGAGAGAAGAAGAGAAAATCGCCTGAACGTCCGCTTTCTTTTGCCAGAATCTTGATCTTGGCCAGCAATTCATAATCGCCTTTAGCATCCAGAATAATCGCGCCTCGCCCTGCTTTTATGTCTCTTCTGAGTAATGAAATGAGAACCGAATCCGTCTTTCCTGAACCCGTGGAGCCGACGACATGAGTGTGCATCAATCTCATATCTTCCGATAAGTAAACGGGCTTTCCCGTCCAAAAACTCGAACCCAGATACACCTCGTCTTTCGAAGCCCCATCTCTTCCCTTTAGAACATCAGCGCTTCGAATTTCCTTCTTTTTCGCAGACACGTCTTTACCTAAGATCTCCAGATCATCTTCCTTCGAGAAGTAAACAAACAGCATGAAGAATGGAAACGAAAGGCCAAAATACAGGAGGTACAGAAAACCGAAAAAGAACAAAACGCCGTAAACCCGGACAAACCGGAGTAAACCGTAAATCTCTTTCGAGAAAAGAAAGGCCGTAAAACTCAATATCCAGATAACCGCAATACCAAAAAACCAAATGAACTTCGAATTCCCGCTGCGACTCTTCTTGATCTTTCTTGATACCGTTTTGGAAACATCTGCCGGAAATCTGGCCCACAAAAACCAGAACATTTCCCCCAGTACACTTGGCCTCGCCGTCTGTTTCATGAGAAAAGCGATCCTGCTTTAATGCTTCCGCTTAAATTCTTAAGTTCACAATCTCCTTTCTTTTTCATGAGATCATCATAGAGAGCATAAGTGATTTTATCCTGAGGCACGTCCACATCAATCAGCCAACTGAGCACGGAAAGCCAGCTCACCACATAAATCACAAGATCAAATTCACTCGACTTGCAATAATCATCGAGTTTCGCAAGAAATATACCCTTCCCCTTGATTGAATTCTCAAGCTCAACGGCCGTCTTAAGTCCTTTATACTCAATCACGGCGTCCGGGAAATGTTTGCGGGCGCCGCCATATTTTCGAAGCATCCGTTCACTCACCCATTTAATCGGTCCCATCTTCTCAAAGGCACTGCGAATCTCGACCATTTTCAACGTATGTTTCACATGAGCTTGAATTTCCACATCCATCTCGGTCAAACCATGATCCATACTTCTTGCGCGAAGTTCCTCAAGCCCCTTTGCCGCGAGTAAAAAGAGCCTCATTGCCGGACTGACAAAATCATGAATTTTTACATAGCCGCCTTCCACGAGTCTGGTTAGCCTTTGTCTTCCCGTGCCCGTCCTTACCGCACTTTCAGGCCAGAAAAGATCGTATATCTGTCCGGAAGTCATGTACTTCTGTTCATTCAAATACCGGAATAACTGAATGTCTCTTTCCGTGACCTCAACACATTGAATTTTCTCACCTGTTTCATCCAATTTCGTATTCTCCTATTTCACATTCACGAGGCTTAGGGAGAAAACCCGAAAAGGGGCGTTTCTCCTTAAGCCATTGATAATTTATTTCTCCAACACATCCAGAAAACGTCTGACTTCCCGAACGTTATTTCCCGTTTCTCTAAGGCCGTCCCTCAAACCGAACCGGGGTTGATTTGCTTCGGACTGGATATAACTTCTCCTTACCATCGGAGCTTGATTCCTCGATTGCCCTTGGCCAGAAGCACGGCTTTGCCAATCCGCCAGACTTCTTGGTCTTTCTTTCTCTATGCCTGCTTGAGCTTCCTTTTGCCAACCGGAACAGACAATCGTTTTCACAAGCAAAGCTGGAATAACAACTCCCAATGACACAGCTCCCACAATCATCCAAGACGAAATAACTATTCCTATCAACCAAATACTGAGTTTCTTGAATGAATCATTAAATTTCTTAATAACCTGCGTAATTTTCCTTCCAATTTCTTTATCCATTTTATTACCTCCATCTTGAAGTTTTATGGCTTCGTCTATGGACCCAAGTTTATGGCTCGGCGTCTTTGGTTTTTTATATTTTGTTCTCACTATAGATGGGGCCAAACACGGGGTCGAGACGGCAAGAATCAATCAAACACTATTCCTATCTCATTGTTTTCCAGGATGATGCAATATTTTTCATTTTTTCCGTGCCCAAGTTGTCGCATTTAAAAATAAATACACCACTCCACCCTCCTTCCCCACTTCCTCACCGAGTAGTAGACCAACTGACTAATCTCCCTTCCACCTTCCCAAATTTCCAAGTGGATCCCCATAATGGGGGAGATTAGTCAGTTGGGCGGGGAGGCAAAATGCCGACCCTGCGAGGTGAGGAAGTATTTGATGTGATTAGAGTTCGAAAGATTGGAATGGAATTTAACTCCCCGCTTCAAAAAAATAATGCGGGGATACCGGCGGGGAGACAATTTCGAGACAAATAATCCTTCTCTTGCCTACAAACTATCCCCAAAATGAGCTGCGATCAGTTTTCATTAAAATAAAAATACTTGGTCGTCGCTCCGAAAGAAAAGACTGCGATGACAACCGAAACCAGAGTCTGAAAAATTGAAAACAATACACGGCTAATGGCTCCCGCGAAAAAGGACGCCATTAAACCAACCTTAACAAGCATTGAATACAGCAAAAATAATGGCAGATAAATCAAAAGAAGGCACACTACCGCAGTTAATAAGGCAGGCACTATTGCATAAAGCTGAAGTTTCAATCCGGCCATAAATAACGAATCCCCGACTTCAAATTTATGTGATAGACGGTTAGGAATATAATATTTCAGCCACCATCCAAATATGAAGCAAAAGACTCCAAAAATGACAATGGAACTCATCAGTTTATCTGCTGTCAAACGGGATATTAAAAAATCAAAAAGCATCCATGCAATAACACACGGCAGGAAATGCATTCCGATTTTAAGGCTTTGCCGATTGAAGATAGAAGAAATCCTTGCTAATTGAATTATGTGGTAGCCAATTTTACTTTTACGTTTGATTTCAAATTGGGCATTGGCTTCTGCTGAAACCGGCTGATCAAAAATCATGCCCGCAATGCCAGCAGATTTTAAGAGAAGGATTATTAGAAACTTTGCAGAGAGAGCATATATGGTCATTCTCACTATTGTTTTTTATTAACGATTTTAGCCCTCCCTTGTCATTTTTTAATTTTTGAGCATTGGATCTTAGTCTTAGGGCCATTACGCTCGCGAATTTCTTTATCCACTCTCTGTTTCTGCCAAAACTGAAGATCAAAGCCGCAACGAGCAAGCTGATAAGCAGAAGATTTAAAATCGTCATGGTCATTCAGGCTCCTAAAATAGTGCCTCAGGATGTAAATCTACACAAACAATCTCTTCGTTTCCTTCCGGAGTCGTTGAAAATGAGCCCCCTGATCTGAGGGAAGATTCAATAAAGCAAGCCGGGTATGCTTTTTTACGGTTGCCAAACTGATCTTGAGAAGCTTTGCGATTTCTTTCTGAGTCAACCGGAATGAAAGCAAAAGACACGCTTCCTGCCTCAGAGTTAATCCCGAAAAAAGAACCTTACGCCTTGGAACAATAGACTCAGGATAAAAATGCCTTGCGGCATTATCCCGCTTTTGTTCTTCAATAAGGCCGGCAAGTTCACCGGCTTGTGTAATAGTTTTCTGGACAGACATAGGGATTGAAAAGAATTACCTTTCCAATGCCTCTTATGTCCGGCCAGTCACTAACGAGAATCGCCTCCCTTTCTTCTTTAAGAAAGGGCCGGCGTGTTTCTCCACCTCCGGTGTTAAGCCAGCATTAACATAGCTCTGTTTTTCTTATTCCAGCTTAAATTGAAGCGGCTCACGAATAATCATATCTACATGAATCCCCCGCTTTTGCGGTCTTAATATAACCTGCTCAGGAATCATTAGAATCTTCCCATCCACAACTTTGGCCTTAAACTCTCCATGACCCACTTCATTTAAAAAAGCTCCAAACTTCGTTTTTGGTTGATCCATCAACCCTCACCGCCTTCAATCCGTTTGCGTCAATAATCGCGTTTTGAACTTCATCCCTGATGAAAATTCTATTTCGGATAAAGCAACAAATTGAATTCCTTGGTTAAAAAACCATTTTCAATCTGCTTTACTTCCACCGGCCTTTACCGGAAGCAATTTAGAATAATATCCGTAAAGATAGCTCACACCTATCAGAACCAATCCCAGAATAATAAAAGAAATAATTTTGTAAATCATATCCAGATGCCTAAGATCATGGAGAAACAGCCGCAGCACGGTAAGGGCAAACAGGCCGAGCCCGCTCCATCGATAAAAGCGTTCTTTGCAAATAAAACCAAAGATGACCAAAAGAGCTCCCATTAATCCCCAGATCATGGAGAACAAGGGTTTAAGGATGGGATCATGAAAAAACTGAAGCGACAGAAGCACGCCAAAAATAAAAAACAGCGGGAAATTCCAGTTTTCCGTTTTACCATCCAGACTGAGACGGCGTGTCCATTCCCCCATTCCGATTATTGCACCAATACTTATCAGCGCAATGGCATGCCGGAACATCAGATGAGCATCTGAAAAAATATTCGCGAAAGCAAAAGCGTTATACACCCAGAAAATCCGGACAACGGATGTCATCACGAACGAAACCGACACGATACGCAGCCAAATGCTTTTGTCCCGTACTCCCATCGCCATGAGAAAAACTGCCTGTGCAATCCAGACAAACGTGGCTATCTCACGAAGTCCCCCGATCAGAAATCCGATTGCCAGAATGCTCATAGAAACAAACGGGTAAATTTCGCAGCAGAGCTTTTTTTCCTCTGTCGGTATTATTTCAGAACGCCGGTAAAACATGTAAATCAGAAAGAATGTGATAGAAACCGCCAGATAGAGAAAGAATGAGCTCTTCACGGCGAAGTAAACATGCATCACGACCTGTGATTCCATATGATCCTGAACGAACAGCCTCATAAAGAGCAGAGTTGAAAGAATCCAGGCTGCACTCCGCAGCAGAATCCTGTTACGCCGGATGCCAAATAGCGCGAACACCGCGCACATAGCGCTCCAGCTATAAGTAATCCACGACCCGTCAAAACACATGGGCACCGAAATTGCCAGAAGAGAGATCGAGCTGGCCAGATAAAGATCTGACAATAGCCCGCTGCCCTTTTTCTTCTCCGCGTAAGCGAGCGCGGCAAAGATCCCGCCCATAATCAAGGCAAACACAAATCGTGCGTCAGGATAATAAACGTGCAGATGATGAATATAGCTGAACGTAAAAATAAAATTATTCAGAAGTACCAGCACAAATGCGCGGGTTTCATCCGAATGTTTTGAACGGTCACGCATCCAGCCCATTATGGCAAACAAAACCCAGTACATTATGAGAAAACCCTGGTGAACCAATGACGATGTCCTGTTTAAAAGAGGATACACATCCCACTGATTTCCAAGCCACGGGAACAGGAAAAAATCAATGTACTGTTCACGAGTCAATTGCGCCAAACCCGGTAATGATTCTTTCCAAATGGCGTGAATTCCGTACACGGCTACCAGGGCAAACACCGACAGCCACCCCCAGCCCAAACGTCGTGTAACGATTACCAGGGACACTGTCAGCAGGAATGAAGAAACCAAAGCATAAATAGATGCCGAATCCGAAAGCACGATCGCAAAATAGGCCAGAAAATACGAGAAAAAAACCAGAATTTGTGATTTAAACTTGAGCGACTGGATGATTGCACCCGATGCCACAATCAGCAAAAAGAAAAACCCGATAAGCGGGCTTTCGATAATCCGTGCTTGAGGAATATGATGACTGGCCATTGCCGTAAAGTAGAGAATAGACCATCCGCCGCCTATGACAGCCATGGCCCAATTTTCGAAATTCTCCTTTCGGGCCAGATAATTGCCGCCGCCCACCAGCAAGCCTCCGCACATCAATCCAATCAATACTTTCCCCCACGGTCCAATGTATTTGAAAGAATATCCGATAAAAAACACAATCCCCAAGACCAGCACCAGAATCCCCACCCGGGAAAGCCAGAATTTTCCGATCTCACCTTCGGAATATTTTTGAGGCGGTTTTTTCACCTCTTTCTTTTCCATGGGAATGCTTGTCTCCCGAACTACTTCACTCGAGTTTCCTTTCCCTATCATTGCTTCAAAACGCCGAAATAACGCGGATTCTTTGATGGACAAATTGGCCGCAGAATCGGCCTTTGTATCCTTAATGATCTGGAGTTTCTTCTCGAGATCCTTGATTTGGTCCTGAATCAATTCAGCATCCTGAACTGAAGTAAGCCCAATCTCTACCTCCACTTCCGATTGATTATCCCGGAAATGAATTTCAAAACCCTCATTTTCCAAATCCGAGAGCAAACCAACCACTTCCTCCGGTTTCATGTTCTTGAAATGAACAACGGGATTTTCTCTTAGGAAATTTGACGCCTCATTGCGGTTCCAAGAAGTATATTTCCGGATAATTTTGATCAGTCCCTCATGAGAATGGAACTTTTTGGATCCTTTTAGGATTATATGTGTGTTATTCATTTGGCCACCATATATGTGAAAAAGATTTTTTCGTTACGTTGAATGATGATGCTTATCCGCTCACCCGATTTGATTTCCGATGCCTTTTCAAGAAGATCATTCACATCCCCAATTTTTTGATTTTGAAATCCCAGAATAACGTCGCCGGATTGAATACCGGTTTTCTCAGCCGCGGCATTCTTATTCACATTCAGGATTTCAACCCTTCTGGTGCCTCCCGCATTTCTTGTCTCTCCGGGAACAAATCCAAAACGATCGCAGAACTTCTCGAGTCTTGTTATATCATTTTTATTTTGCGCCTTCAGCTCCGGGAGAATCTGTTTGATACGGTTCACGGGAATGGCAAAACCGATTCTGTCCGCGCGACTGTCTTTAAGAGTCACCAACCCCACCATTTTTCCGTTTGCGTCAAACAACGGGCACCCACTGTTTCCGGGATTGATCGAAGCATCGGTTTGAAGCATTTCTTTCATGACAACACGGCTACCATCCATAACTTCCCTGCTCTTTGCGCTCAATATTCCTTTTGTAACCGTGTGTTTGTATCCCAAAGGATTGCCGATCGCAAACACCTCTTCTCCTACCTGAATTTTTTCCGAGTCCCCAAAGTTAACCGCCTGGGAAAAAGAAGATAAATCAACTTCTGGATCAGCTAACTCAAGAAGAGCCAGGTCTTCCGCATCGTTGCGTCCCACGACCAATGCCGGCAATTCCTTCTTGTCGGCAAATACGACTTGAATTGCGGTTGCTCCGTTCACCACGTGGGCGTTTGTGATAATAAGTCCCTTGTTATCGATCACTACCCCCGACCCCTCACTCTTGTATTGAATAATTCGTTCGGGAGAATCAGGCCGTTCAAAATAATCAATTTTGATTCCTCATAAATTACCTCCTTTATAGACATCTACACATTTACTTTAAACTCCCCATAACCTACTTCACTCAAAAAGGCCTGACTCTTTTCGTAAATCTTTGGAACGGTTCCCAACAACAAATAAAAATATAATCCAGAGCGAAAATGAAAGGAAGAGCATAAAAATTACAGATGCTAACCAATGCCCATAGCCGCCCATGGAGTTCATATGAACATACCAGACGAATCCGAAAATCGCGGTAAGGCACAAACCGCACAGAGTCCAGGCAATTCCTAAAACAACGAGTAATATAATGAACAGTATCTTCCACATAAGAGATTGACCTCCGTCAGAATTCGGTTAAATACCATGCCGAATAAAATAAAAAGAATAAAACGTTACCCAGAATAAAATCAAAAGCACATATTTAATTTTTGCCCAATGAGGAATTTTTGATTCCCCCAAAAAGCGAATCAGCCGGGTCAATACCACGGCAAAAACAAATCTGATTCCTCTTGCAAAAATAGAAATCAAAATAAACAGCCATAAACTTCCTCTGAGCGCCCCCCACTCTGAGGCGAAAATTTTGTAGGGAATTCCCTGAAAAACCCCGATAAAAATGGAGAATAAACCCTTAAAAATTCTATTTCCCACGTGTTGAGCGGCAAAATACATCGTTATTCCGCCCGCAAGAGCGCCAATAATGCACGCGATAACCGCAGCCGTCAGCCATTTGTCTCTTTCCTTGCGGCACGCAAGGAAAGTCAGCCAAATATCGGGAACAAGAAAGAAACATGTTCCTTCCAGAAAACCCCATAAAAAAGATACAAAGCCATAGGCAATCATTTAGTCACCCTTCAACGACACAATGGAATTTCTGATTTGATTTAGCTCATCCGTCCTGTCCCCTTTAGGATAAATGGCCTTGCCGATTCTGATTTCACAGAAAAAGGGAACAGGCAAAAACTCACCCTTGGGCAGAGACCGCCACATATTGCCGAGATAGACCGGCACAATCGGAAGTTCCGGATAATGTTCAATAATATGAACAATTCCGGAATGAAATGTCCCTAGCTCCCCGGTGATGGACCTCGTTCCTTCAGGAAAGAAAATCAATACTTGTTTTGAGTCCAGTGCCTGTTTTAAGGGTGCTAAAGGATCCGTATGCTTCGATACGATTTTTCTTTCTATGGAAATAATATTAAACAGAAGATGAGAGAGAAAAGAAACAGACCGGTTACGGTCAAAATAATCTGAGGCAGCGACAGGACGGACATTTTTCAGTTCTTTTAACGGGAAAATATCCAGCAGAGAAATGGCGTCAAGATGACTGGCGTGATTGGAAACAATAATATACGGCTTATCTTTTGGAAGATTCTCTTTTCCGTAAACGCGCAGACCGATAAAAAGAATCATGAACGGCCTGACAAAAAGAAGAAAGAATAAGACCCTAACAAGATTTTTCATATTAACCCATCAGTAATAAAAATACCGGACAATGTGAAAAAAAAGCGGGGCCGTGTAACACAGGGAATCCATCCGGTCTAACATTCCCCCGTGCCCCGGAATCAAATCGCTGAAATCTTTGACTCCGGCATCCCTTTTCACGGCAGACATGACCACATCCCCGCAAAAACCGGAAACCGCAATCACAAAAGAAATGATTAACGTCGCTTTCATGTCAAAAGGCGTCAAAAATTTAAAGAAGATGCTTACCAAAACCGTGGTCAGAACTCCCCCGATAAAACCAGCCCAGGTTTTGTTTGGGCTCACCGTAGGCACAATTTTCTTGTGTCCCAAGGTTTTCCCCCATATAAATTGAAAAATATCATTCAGCTCTGTGAGAATTACCAGAAATAAAAGAAGCGACTGTCCATTTGACTGGCTGGCGGCAGCATTCGGCATGTTCAGAAGATAAGCCATATGACTTAAACCGAAAACAAAGGCCATAAGCCCCCACTGAATCTTGGATGTCGAAGAGAGAAAACCGGTGGTTTCCTTCGCCAGAACCTGCCGGATCGGAAGGAAGAGGAACATATAGACGGGTATAAATATAATAAACATTCCATACCAATGGATGGCAATCCAGAAATATTGAATGGGTATGGTCAAGAATGCCCAGAAAAGAGCCCGATGATCCGCCCGCCGGGTATCCAAAATCGTGATGTATTCCTTGAAAGCCCAAAAACTGATAAAGCCAAAAAAGATAATGGAAACAATTCTGTTAGAAACGAGGGCGATAAAAAAGATACTGGCCATAATCCACCAGGATTTAAGCCTTTGCAATAGTCCCTCCCACTGTCCGCCGGGATAAATATTTTTCAAAACAAGAATGATGAATGAAGCCAAGACGAGCAAACCGATGACAATAACACCGGCTCTTTGTGAAATCGACAGATTCATAATCCAGTTCATGGGTTTTTCTTTCTTATTTGAGCCGTTTAACTTCCGTTAAAGCATTTTTTAAACGATTCCAGCAGGTCATCACGAGCAATAAACAGGCAAAGAAAAATAACCATTTCCAGAAGAGTAGAATTTTGGGAAGGAATACCGTAACGAGCGACAAAGCCCCTATGAAAAAAGCCCTGTCACTTTTTCCCATGGGTCCTTCATAATGTCTGCTGGCCCCTATCGCTTTTCCCAAAAGTCCCGAAAACTCGGAAATCACGGCTCCAAAGGAAAACAATATCACCGCAAAAGCCGCCTCTCGGTCGATTAGAGCTAAAGGAAGATAAAGAAACAAATCCGAGAGAACATCTCCAAGTTCATTCAAAACGGCTCCCAGATGAGAGGAAAGGTTAAACTCCCGGGCCATCATTCCGTCCATGGCGTTCAGAGCCATTCTGATAAAAAGCCAAACCGGGACAATTAAGAGCCACCTTAAGTCATTCGAATGAAGTGCGACCAGTAATCCGACAATGAAAGATCCGAATAAAGCAAAGAGCGTTATTTTGTTTGGCGTTAATTTCATGCGAACCAAACTTGAAATAAGAGGCCTCAGAAAATTCTGAAAATGAGGCTTAAAATCGTAAATGGAAGCCATTTCTATTCCCCCTGTTGAGATCCCAGCGTTTGATGAAACCACTCAAGAGTCCATTTTTGCAAATCGTCCGGAAATTGCTCATACATTTTTTCTGCGTGAAGTCCATTTTCTACAATATGAAGTTTTTTAGGCTGCGGCGCATATTCATGCATCTTTTGAGAATGACGCGGACGGATGAGCCAATCGTGCGTTCCGTGAATAAAAAATACCGGAGTATTTCTTAAATACCTAACTCGCTCCAGCGCCCGGAATTTCCTTAAGAAGGGATTCCCAAGCCTTACCCCCTTGCCAATCCCATTGGGAGAAAAATTCTCTATCAAATTATCAAATGCCTCTTTTCTCCAAAAATGATAATCAATAGAACCAATCGGGGCATCCCATTCTCTGGCCGTCAGTGTAAACGTTCCACCGCTGGAACCATGCCGCCGGAAATCCATGACCAGCACATCAAAGTCATTCAAAAAACTCTCGGAAATTCGCTGCATAATCCGTGTATCTTTATTTTGAAAAAAGCCATGGGCAACCAGCACCAAATTCGAATTGCCGCCTTCATACAATAAACCCTCCACGCACACTCCGTCACGAGTCGTAAGGCTTAATTTTTGGGTAAACATACCGCTGCCTCCTCATTTGCCTTAATCCATTCCAATACCAAAGGCCGTTTGATTTTCCGTGTAGCAGTTTTGGGTAAATCATCCATGTGAATAAAAATCTTCGACGGCCTTTTATAGGCAGCCAGATTTTGAGATAAACGATCGATTTCTTCTTCAATCTCATGTTGGATTTTCTCTGCTTTTTCCTCTTTCTTCCGAAGAGAATCGGCTGGGACTACCACGACCGCGACTTCTTCTGTTCCCTCCTTTGAGCCGCTTGTTGCTTTTTTCCCGAGCACGCAGACTTCTTTGATCAGGGATGATTCAGAAAGCACCGCTTCTACTTCTTCGGGATGCACTTTCTTGCCGCCCCCCAGCACAATCAGATTTTTGATGCGGCCCGTAATATACAGAAATCCGTCTTTATCTATTTTCCCAAGATCTCCGGTATGAAACCAACGGGCATCATCAATGACTTCAGCCGTTAACTCCGAACGCTTGTAATAGCCCTTCATCACATGAGGGCCTTTCGTAATAATCTCGCCTTCTTCCTGGGATTCATCCTGTTTTAAGATTCTGACATAAGCACCCGGAATACTTTTTCCAACGGATCCCAGTCTATTGCTGCCCGGCCAATTCACGGCAATCACCGGACTTGTCTCTGTCAAACCATACCCCTGAAAAACTGGCAGACCCACAGAATCAAAAAACCTCCCCACCTCCGGATCCAAAGGCGCACCGCCGGAAATAAAACCCTTCAATTTTCCGCCGAACTGATCATAAATTTTCCGGAAAAGCACTTTCCTTACTCCGTATGGCATGTACTGCGAAAGACCAAAACAAACATCGAATAACTTTTTGTTGATCCCTTTCATTCTGCGGATTTCTTTCTCAATACTCCCCTTCAACATCTTAAGAAACATCGGAACGGTAATCATGTAGGTAATTTTCCGTTCCTTCATGATTGAGGCAATTTCCTGGGGATGAAGGCTCTTTGAATAACAAATACGGCCTCCCGCGTGAAGCACACCCAAGAAACCTTCCGTCAATTCAAGAAGATGGTTTAGAGGAAGGATTGAAAGAAAGGTGTCATGCGAATCCAGATTCATGAGTCTCTCAAAGCTGCTTACCTGAAAAACGAGATTTCCAAATGTGGTCATCACCCCTTTAGGATTTCCGGTGGTTCCAGAGGTGTAAATAATGAGAGCGATTTCATCAAGGTCCCTGTCCCGCCCCCCATAACTGCTTCGGGATTTCAGATTCTCATAATAAGGAATGTCCGGGCGATCTGCCTCAAGCAACGTCAAAAGTATGATTTTTTCGATGGAAGGAAGTAATGTTTTAATGGCACCCGCTTTCTCAACAAATTCACTAGAGATAAACAGGATTCTGGGTTCGGCATCGGAAAGAATGGAAACGAGCTCTGATGAAGTCAGTTTGATATCAAGGGGAACAAATACGGCACCCGAGCGGACAGCAGCGAAAAAGGCAATCCCCCATTCCGGACGGGATTCCGAAAGAATGGCAATCCGCTCACCCCGCTTGATTCCGTATTCGATCAAATAATCAGAAAGGTCGCGAGCTTTACGGGAAAGCTCGATATAAGTGATTTCATTCCACCGGTTATTTTCTTTTAGGCAAAGAGCCGTACGGGCTCCGTAAATATCTGACTTCTGCTGCACCAGAGAAAGAACGGAATCCAGATAAATCTGTTCCGCCTTCGCTCTTTCACGCCGTTCCAAGGCCTCTTTCATAAATTCAATTCTTGATTGTATTTCCTGGACAAGCTCTTCTTCAGTCCCTTTGAAATGCTCAATCGGCTGACCAAATTGAAGGATGATTGGATGGGGTTTGGGTAAAATTCGTCCCCATTTCCAGGCTTCATAGCCTCCCTGAATGACAAAAGGAACAATCGGGGCTTGGGACTCGATATGGATGCGGGCCACTCCTTTTTGAAACGTATTGATTTTTCCATCCAAAGTTAATTTTCCTTCGGGGAAAATGCCGATTGTATTCCCATTTTGAAGAGCTCGAACCGCCTCACTGACCGCTTCATGGCCTTTTCCCTCAACAACAGGAATCACACCAGCATGCCGGACAACCAAGCCGACTATAGGCCATCCAAAAACCGTTTGAGCCACGAGAAATTTGATAGGTCTCTTATAGGCTGTTATGAGAAGAGGAGAATCCAGAAATCCCGTGTGATTTCCTGCAAGAATCACTTTACCCTCAAAACGAAGATGTTGCTCTCCCTCCACTTGAAACGAAAAGAAAATTCGAAGAAATGCCCTCAAGAAATAACGAATCATTGGTTTTTGCCCTCCCAATTCTTGCCCAGATACTGCCGGATTTTATCCGTTCCCAGCATCATGGCTTTCTTCTCCTCATTTGAAAGCGAAGACATCAGACGGTTAATTTCTGCGAAATAGTGATGTTCAATATCTTCTAGTTTCTTTTTCCCCTTAGCCGTCAGCATAACCCGGTTAATGCGGCGGTCTTCGGGATGATTCTTACGGATCACATACCCCGCTTTCTCAAGACGGTCTACAAGACCCACAACGTTTGACTTGGTCACCACCATGAGTGTACCAATCTGATTCTGACTTAAGCCCTCTCCCGCAAGATCATCGTATTTCAGAATCATCAGAATGTTGAATTGCACATGAGTGACATCAAAGCGCGAAAAAAAGCGGTCGGAAATCCGAAGCAGCATAGACGAAGTACGGAGCATCCCGACAAGCACTTCGTGGTTAAGCTCATCTGTTTTAGTCAACTTCACATCTTTCATCTCGGTTCCTCTTTCTGCTAAAAACGATTGAAGTTTATATACATAACGTTCGTATGTCAACTATTATTTTTGTTAAAGAAATTCCCTGAAAATGCCTGGCGATATCAGAAGGTTTTGAGAAACTAACTATGAGAACGAAGATCTTCTTTTCTTGCCTGTTGGGCAGGAACACCGGAGAAAATGCTTCTCGGCTCTACCTTGGTATTCTTGAGAAGAACGGCACCCGCCGCAATAACGGAACCATCCCCGATTTCCGCTCCCGGGAGGATAACGGAATTGAGGCCGATCACCACATGCTTGCCAATCCGAACTTTGCGGAGAATAAATTTCCCCCGCTCAAAAGAATGGCAGATCACCGTGGAATGGCCGCCGATAACGGAATAATCCCCTATCTCAAGAAGTGATAGATCGGCGCAAAACTTAGAATTGATTTGAACATGCTTGCCCATTTTTGTCCCGAGCAACCGGAAGAAGAGATTGGCGAAAGGGGTTAGAAGGATAAAATCCATAAAGACAATGGAAACAATAAGCTGAAGCGAATTCGCCAGTGCCCATTTGGCTGATGCGAGGGAAAACATGGGGTACTCCCCCTCTTTAAGATTGAGCCTGAAGATAAATCGGATCAACCCCACAATTGCCATCAGGACAAACCCAAAAATAAAATATCCCGCAACTGACCCAAAACATAAAGCTAAAAGCCGGTAGGCAATCTCAAATCCTGCGCTTTTCTGCCAAATAAAAAGGCAAAAAAGCACCCCCGGGTACATGGCAAGCCCAAGCATCACAATACCAAGAAGGTAAAGCAGGAGCGTAAATACAATCTGAGTGAAAACAATCAAGATAGTTTTGATCATGGCTTTATTGATTATATTCCTTGTAAAACTCACATTAAATAAATTTCCACACCATTATAGATGTAGGACACGTTGCTTCAAGTTATGCGTGCTCAATCACTTCTTTGAATATCGACAGAAATTAATTATTTTCAATCGGGAATATTTCCAACTTTTTTAAGACGATTGACTATTTCAGATATTCCCCAGCCAACTAAAAACCACTGCAGGGCACCAATTAGCAGATAAGTAATAACTGACCTTTTGCAAAATGGCTGAATCACTTGTGTTGCAAGGAATTCAGCGTGTTAAACAGCGACAGAAAGTTTAATTTGAGCCGGAGACCAATGTTCGACGGAAAATTTTTCGACAATCCAAGCCACGAGCCCTTCCAGCGTTTGGGCACGCGCCGCACGGCAGGCTTCCCCAATGGTCTTGAGTTTTTTACGAGCCCATTCATTCGGATGCGCCGAGCCCAGTGTCCGCACCAGGAGAGAGTACGCTGTGAAGACCAGGTACATATGCCGGTCGTGGCCCTGGCCGCTGATCA
>JACROU010000087.1 GCA_016214265.1 Candidatus Omnitrophota bacterium | reverse complement strand
CGGTGGCGGGCACGAGCGCGGGCATCGGTCTGGAACGTTGAATGTTCCGGGCATCGTTGGATTTGGAAAAGCGTGTGAGATTGCCGGCCAAGAAATGACGGAAGAAGCGAGGCGTATTGCGAGGCTTCGCGACCGCCTGATGGAGGGCCTCTGCCGGGAGCTTCGGAATATTTCCGTCAACGGCTCGTTTACCAAGCGGTTGAGCGGAAATTTAAATCTCAGTTTTGACGGGGTGGACGCTCAAGCCGCCCTTCTTGCCGTTGGGGAAGAGATCGCGTTATCGACTGGATCCGCCTGTTCTTCCGCTCGTACGGAGCCCTCTCATGTGCTGAAGGCGCTTGGACTTAATGACGAAACCGCGCTGTCCGCCATTCGATTCGGCATCGGCCGTTTCAACACCGAGGAAGAAATCGATTACACGGTCACGAAAATTGCCCAGACCGTCGGCCGGTTGCGGGAATTTAGTCCTACAAAACAAATCCGCCCACAGCTATAATTGAGCCGGTGATTTGATTATTTCAACAGGAGGAAGTTCTATGGTTAATGTAACAACACAGGCTGCACAGGAAATTAAACGATTGCTCGACGAGCAAAAGGAACCGGGCATCACACTTCGCGTGGCCGTCAAAGGCGGGGGATGCTCTGGGCTTTCCTATGCGCTTGGTTTTGACAAGCAGTTAGACGGCGACAAAGTTTACGAATCATCAGGTATCAAAGTTATTGTCGATCCCCAAAGCGATCCTTATTTGGATGGCGCGACGCTAGAATTTGTGGATGGACTTGAGGGTCGGGGATTTAAATTCACCAATCCCAATGCCGAGGCCAAAAAAGGCAGTTGTGGCTGTGGTGAATCATCGTCCTCTTGCTGCTAGTGCAGAATGTCTTGTCTGCCGTATTTGACCTCATCAATTCCGGCCGTTTCTGCAACATTCAAACAAAATCCCTCTGACTTTATCGTTGAGGAAATTCCCGCCTATTTGCCGCAAGGTGTCGGCGAGCATTGTTATCTTTTCATTGAGAAAGAAAAAATTCCGACCCATGACATGGTGCGCGTTCTGGCCCGCGAGCTCCGGGTGCGGGAAGGCGAGATCGGCGTTGCAGGATTAAAAGACGCGCAGGCGATTGCCCGGCAATGGGTGTCCGTGCGATTGCTTCCCGAGGCGGCGGCAAACGCTTTTTCTCATCCGCAAATTCGAATTTTGAAAATCAGCCGGCATGGCAATAAGCTCCGTATTGGTCATTTAAAAGGAAACCGTTTCGTGATTCGGCTCAGGAATGTTTCGGCACACGACGTTCCGCGAATCCGCGAAGCGCTGGACATTTTAGAGCGGCGCGGCGTGCCTAATTATTTCGGCGAGCAGCGTTTCGGCAGAAATAATGACACGCATGTAATCGGCCGGGCGATTTTGGAAGGAAGCCATAATCAGCACCATCCAAGAAAAATGAATTTCTTTTACATGTCAGCGTATCAATCTCATATTTTTAATTTATGTCTGGCCAAGCGGCTTGAGACTTTTGACCGGTTGTTTCCGGGTGATTTAGCGGCGAAGCATGAAAACGGGGCGGTATTTCGCGTGGAAAATGCTGAGGCCGAGCAGCTCCGCGTTGAACGATTCGAGATCAGTCCGACTGGACCTTTATTCGGATCCAAAATGATGGAGCCGGAAGCTGTGGAACAGGATCTGGAAGTTTCGGTTTTGGCTGAGGAGGGGGTTAGTCGGGACCTTTTTGTTTCACCCTTTCGGGATATTGAGCTTACCGGCGACCGTAGACCTTACCGGTTCCCCATCCGAGAGTTAGGCATCAGTTATACGGATGAGGTATTAGAGCTATCCTTTTTCCTCCCAAAGGGTTGCTACGCCACGGCGGTCTTGAGGGAAATATTGAAGGACAGTTGAAATATTGATATCATACCCGGTTCTACTAAAAACAGGGGATTAGGGGAGATTATAGCTATGTTGAGAACCGAGTGGGTTGCCAAGAGGAAGAATGATCCGATCCGAACGCAGATGCATTACGCCCGAAAAGGCATCATTACCGAAGAAATGCAGTTTGTGGCCAAGCGCGAGAAATGCGAGAGCGAATTCGTTCGTTCAGAAATTGCCCGCGGCCGCGCGATTATTCCCGCCAACATCAATCACGAAAACTTGGAACCCATGATTATCGGCATGAATTTTACGTGCAAAATTAACGCCAATATCGGCAATTCGGCCGTGACCTCCAATGTGGATAAAGAGCTCGAGAAACTTCACATGTCTGTCCATTTGGGTTCGGACACGGTGATGGATTTATCGACCGGCGGCAACATCAACGCCATTCGCGAAGCCATTATCGCCGCCAGTCCGGTTCCGATCGGAACGGTTCCGATGTATCAGGCGATTCAGCAGGTGAACAAAGTTGAGGAGTTAAGCGCGGAGGATTTGATCGACAATATCGAGCATCAGGCCAAGCAGGGCGTCAGTTACATGACGGTGCATTGCGGCATTCTTTTGGAACATTTGCCGCTGACGAAAGGCCGCTTGACGGGAATCGTCAGCCGCGGCGGGTCGCTGATGGCGCAGTGGATGATGCATCATCGGAAACAAAATCCGCTCTACACGCATTTCGACAAATTGTGCGAGATTTTTCAAAAATACGATGTGGCGTTTAGTTTGGGCGACAGTTTGCGCCCCGGTTGTTTGCATGACGCCAGCGACGCGGCTCAATTTGCCGAACTCGAAACGCTGGGCGAGCTCACGCGCCGCGCGTGGAAATATGACGTGCAGGTGATGGTCGAAGGTCCGGGCCATGTGCCGTTTGATCAAATCGAAATGAACGTGAAAAAACAAATGCAGGTTTGCGACGAAGCGCCGTTTTATGTGCTGGGTCCGCTGGTGACTGATATCGCTCCGGGATATGATCACATTACTTCGGCGATTGGCGCGACGATGGCCGGAACTGCCGGCGCCGCGATGCTTTGTTATGTGACACCGAAAGAGCATTTGGGACTTCCGGATAATGACGATGTGCGTCAGGGCGTCATCGCGTACAAAATCGCCGCGCACGCTTCCGACATTGCCCGTCACCGGCCCGGCGCTCGCGATCGCGATGATGCAATTTCGAAGGCCCGCTACAATTTTGATTGGAAGCGCCAGTTTGAACTGTCTCTCGATCCGGAGACGGCGCGAAAAATGCACGACCAAACATTGCCGCAAGAAATTTTCAAAGAAGCGGAATTTTGCTCGATGTGCGGTCCGAAATTTTGTTCGATGAGCATTTCGAAAGAAATTGAAAATTGGACGGAAGTATTGGGAAAGAAGGAGTAAGGCCGTGGTGACACTCATTAATGAAGAAATTCAAAAATTAAGCGATTCCGAATGTATCGCCAGAATTCGTGAGCACAAGGCGCGGCTCGGCAAAGAGCTGTTGATTTTGGCGCACAATTATCAGCGCTATGACATCGTTGCGCTTTCCGATTACTACAGCGACTCGCTGGACCTGGCGAAGCGGGGAAAAGAAGCGGTTGAGGCGAAAAATATTATTTTCTGCGGCGTTCATTTTATGGCGCAAACCAGCCGTGTGTTGGCCTCAAGCGATCAGCGCGTGTTTCTGCCGAATCATCTGGCCGGATGTCCGCTCTCGGATTTCGCGGAAATCGATCAAGCCGAAACAGCGTGGGATGAAGTGACGCGCATTGTTGGTGAAGACAATATTGTTCCAGTCGCGTATGTCAATTCCACCGTGCTTATCAAGGCCGTGTGCGGCCGGCATGACGGCACGATTTGTACCTCAGCCAACGCCAAAAAAGTATTTACGCATTATTTGAAACAAAATAAACGAATTTTGTTCATGCCCGACGAGCATTTGGGCCACAACACGGCAGTTCAGCTCGGCATTCCGCGCGACGAGATCGTGCTTTATGATCCGTCGAAAATAAACGGCGGGCTGACTGAAGATCAAATTAAAAAAGGCCGCATCTTTTTGTGGAAAGGTCATTGCCACGTGCACACGGCGTTTACGCCCGAGCTGATTCACTCGATGCGCGAGCGCTATCCCGACGCGGTGGTGATTGTGCATCCGGAATGTCCGGAACCAACGGTTCACGCGGCGGATTTGGTGGGCTCGACGAAATTTATGGCCGAATACGTGAAAACCGCTGAAACCGGAAAAACCATTGTGATTGGTACCGAAGTCAATCACGTCCGGAATTTGGCGATTCAAAATCCGCATCTGCGTATATTGGAACTGTCGCGTTCGCTGTGCCCGAATATGTTTAAGATCAACCTGAAAAATCTTCTCTACACCCTCGACAATCTCGGGGAAGTGAACGAGATTTTTGTGAAAGAAGATATCAAGGCGGATGCGCTCAAGGCAGTTGAGAGAATGTTTGAAATAACTGGATAATTGTCATTCCCGCGAAAGCGGGAATCCAGCGTCTTCAAAGACACTGGATCCCGGGTCAAGCCCGGGATGACAAAACGAAACCATGCTCAACCAAATCAAATCTAAAATTCACAGTCATACCGATATCACCAACGACGAAGCCCTCTGGCTTTTTAATCTTGAGGACGAAGTCGCGCTTCGCGAGGTGTATGCACTTGCTGATCAGATTAACGAAGAATTAAATCATGGTGTGGTGAGCTACATTCACAACATGAATTTCAATTACACTAACATCTGCGAACTTTATTGCACATTCTGCGCGTTTCGCCGCGACGGGGATGAGGCTGACGCTTATATCCGTTCAGAGAAAGATATTCTTCAGTCCATTGAAGGCCGTGGAATTTCCGAAATTACATTTCAGGGCGGGCTCACTGAAAAAGTTAAATTCGAAGATGCGCTTGGCCTCCTTCGGGTCGTCAAACGCGAACATCCCGAGATTCATTTGCACGCGTTTTCGCCGGAAGAAATCGATTATTATTCCCGCACCACGAGCCGTACGCGGCGGGAAGTGCTTCAAGAGGCGCGGGAAGCGGGCATGGATTCGCTGTGCGGAACGGCGGCCGAGATTTTGGATGATGAAATCCGCCAGAAGATTTGTCCCACAAAAATCAGCGCGGATGACTGGATTTCTATTGTCCGCACGGCGCATGAAATGGGAATTCGCTCGACCAGCACGATTATGTACGGCCACATTGAGCGGCCGAAACATTGGGTGAATCACTTGAGTCGTTTGCGTGAGCTTCAGAAAGAAACAGGCATGATTACCGAATTTATCCCGCTTTTGTTTATGCCGGATAATGCGAATTTGGGTCGGCAGATGAGACGTCTCGGCATTCAGCAGAATCGTGAACGGCTGGCTTTAAAGATGCTTTCCGTCGGACGGATTTATTTTCAAAATTATATCCGCAATGTGCAAACCAGTTGGGTGAAATTTGGTTTGGATTTTGCCGTGAGTACGCTTTTTGCCGGCGCCAATGATTTGAGTGGAACGCTCTATTCAGAAACGATCACCCGCGATGCGGGCGGCCAGAATGGCGAATACGTCAGTCTCGAAGAATTTGAACGTGTTATCCGGGCTGCCGGAAAAACTCCGCAGGAGCGCGATACGCTTTACAGTTTTCAGAAAGGCAATTCTCTTGGAACAAAACGATCTGTCCAGATACCATCGCCAGTACCTGTTTCATAAAATCGGTCTCGATGGCCAGAAGAAAATTTCAAAATCCCGCGTGACGCTGATTGGCTGCGGCGCGCTCGGCACCGTGATCGCCAGTGCGCTTGTGCGCGGTGGCGTGGGATTTATCCGTATCGTGGACCGCGATTTTATTGAGCTCAACAATCTTCAGCGTCAGGTGCTTTTTGATGAAGAAGACATCCGCCAGGGCCTACCGAAAGCGATTGCGGCGAAACAAAAACTCGAACGCGTGAATCATCAGGTCGAAATCGAAGCTGTGGTTGCCGACGCCAATTACACAAATATCGAATCGTTGATCGAAGGCGCGGACCTCGTAATGGACGGTTCCGACAATTTTGAAATTCGCTACGTCATCAACGACGCGTGCGTGAAGGCCGGAATTCCGTGGGTTTATGGTGGATGCGTGGGCGACGCGGGACTCTCGATGGTCGTGATTCCGAAAAAGACGCCGTGCCTGGCATGCCTGTTTCAATCCGAACCGCCGCCCGAACTGTCCCCGAGCTGCGATACCGCCGGCATTATTTCTCCGATCGTGAACATTGTTGCGTCACTTCAAGTTACTGAGGCGCTTAAAATTTTGATGGGGAAAACGGATCAAATTCTTCCCGGGCTCTACAGCTATAACGTGTGGACCCGCGCCGCACACTCGTTCGGAACTAACGCCGAGCGGGATCCCAATTGTCCGGTGTGCCAAAAGGGGATTTACGAATATCTGAAAGGCGAGAAGGGTGTCCGCACCACCGCACTTTGCGGCCGGAACGCCGTTCAAATCAGCCGCGACCGCGCGATTACGATCGATTTTTCGGTGATCGCCGACAAATTAAAAGGTGTCGGCACGGTAAGCTTCAATAATTTTATGCTAAAACTGACGCTCAAAGAATCGGGAAGCGATTTTGAGATTACGCTTTTTCCCGACGGCCGCGCGATTATCAAAGGAACCAGCGATATTCCGCGGGCGAAATCAATTTATTCAAAATACATCAGCGTGTAATAATTATGTCCGAAAAAATCATTTATCTCGACAACGCCGCTACATCGTTTCCCAAACCGCCGTGTGTTTACGAGCGGATGGAGAAATTTCTGCGCGAAGAATCCGCCAATCCGGGCCGGTCGGGCCACCGGATGTCGGTGGAAGCCGAGGCTTCGGTGGAGCGTTCCCGTTCGCTTCTGGCCAAATTTTTCGGCGTCAAAAATTCTTCCCGAATCGCGTTTACGCTCAACTGCACCGACGCACTCAACATGGCGATCAAAGGCGTGGTGCACGAAGGCGACCACGTCATTAGTTCTGTGATGGAACACAATTCTGTTCTGCGCCCGCTGCATGCGCTGGAAGAAGACAAAATGATTACGCTCACGAAAGTGAAACCCGACTCAGAATGTTTTTTAAATCCTGCGGACATCAAAAAAACGATCCAGCCGAAGACACGTCTAGTCGTGCTGACACATGCCCCAAACGTCACGGGTGCGATTCAGCCAATCCGCGAAATCGGAAAAATCGTGCGCGAAGCCGGCGCGCTTTTTTTGGTTGATGCGGCGCAGACGGTCGGAGCGGTTCCGATTGATGTGGACAAAGATTTTGTCGATTTACTCGCGTTTCCCGGTCATAAATCATTGCTCGGTCCGACAGGCACCGGCGGACTTTTTGTCGGAGAGCGCGTCGAAAAAATTACACCGTGGCGCGAGGGCGGAACGGGAATGGGATCGGAAAGTCCGACCCATCCCGAAGAATTTCCGTACGTGCTCGAGGGTGGGACACCTAATACGGTCGGCATCGTCGGACTCGCCGAAGGCTTGAAATTTGTCGCCGAAAAAGGCATCGAGGCGATTCGCGCGCATGAACTGAAATTGATGAGCGCACTCCGGGCAGGACTCGCACCTTTGAAAAAAGTAAAAATGTTCGGCCCGAAATCCGCCGAGAACCACGGCCGCGCTTTCCATTTTAATCGAAGGGCTTGAGCCGGCTGAAGCGGGAGTGGTTTTCGATCAATCGTTCGCGATCGCCATCCGTGCGGGTCTTCACTGCGCGCCGCTCATGCATCAATTTTTGGGTACCTCGCCGTTCGGCACCATCCGCATCAGTCCGGGCTATTTCAATACGATGGAAGACATCAATGCTGTGATTAATGCAATCAAACAACTCTAAATAAATCCTTCATGAACTATCGTACGCTCGGCCGCACCGGACTTCGCGTTTCTGAAGTGGGGTTCGGTTCGTGGGCGATCGGCGGCACCAGTTACGGAACCACATCCGATGCGGAATCTCTCGACGCACTTGCCGTGGCGTTTGACCACGGAGTCAATTTTTTTGACACCGCGGATATTTACGGAAACGGACATAGCGAGGAGCTGATTGCGCGCGTATTCAAAGGCCGCCGCGACAAAATCGTTATCGCTACGAAAGGCGGGTGGGATTACACCACGGGCGCCGGAAAACAAAATTATGATCCGGCTTATATCCGCCAAGCGCTTGAGGCGAGCCTGAAGCGGCTCGCGACCGACGTGATTGATGTCTATCAGCTCCACAATCCTCCCGACGATTTACTCGATCATTACAAACCGCTCTTCGATATGCTGAAAGAGGAAAAGCGCAAAGGAAAAATCCGTTTTATCGGTGTTTCCATTTATGTCCCGCGGCAGGGTTTTGAATGGGCGAACACCGGCGAGGTGGACACGATTCAATGTATTTACAATTTAATCGATCAGCGTGTCGAGAAAGAATTTCTGCCCTTGGCGCAGGAGAAAAACATTGGTGTCATCGCGCGCGAGCCGCTTCAGTGCGGCATTTTATCCGGCAAATATGATGCGGCAGTGCAATTTCCCAAGAATGACCATCGCCGCCGATGGACTCATGAAAAGATCGCGGCAGATTTAACGAAACTCAAATTGCTGCGGCATGCTTTTCCTGAAATCAAAAAACTCCCCGTGCAAAGCGCGTTGGCATTTGTGCTGTCGCATCCCGCTATTTCCTCCGCCATTCCCGGCGCTAAGAGCCCGGCTCAAGTTCTCGAAAACATCTCTGCTTCTGGAACTCAGGATTTCAGACCGGAAATGTTTGAGGGCATCCGGAAATTTTATCAATCCGAAGCGATCTTTGAAGAAGGTTTTTACCGGAAATGAGTTAATGCGGTCCGGTAAATGGCCGATAAATCGGGTACACTTTGAATAAATTAAGATTAGAGAATGGATATGAAAAAGATTTTGATTTTTGTTTTTGTTCTATCACTGACATCCGTTGCGGGATATGCCAGCGGTCCTGATATTCGTGGTATCGCCGCCAAAGAAATGGGCATTGCTTCGCAAAGCATGAAATCGTACGACACCAATCTTGACGGAAAAAAAGACCGTTTTGATTATTATGAACGCGGGAAATTAGTGACTATTGAATATGATTATGATGGAGATGGCAGTGTCGACGAGAAGGATATTGTAGAGAACAATAAAATTATCGCGCGGAATATCCAAAAGGACGGAAAAACAATTTTTGTCGTCAATGATTCCGTTCTTATTGATGATGTTAAACCGTTACCCGTCCAATAGTGAATTTTTGAGAGTTTTTAGCGTCTGATTAAACTAGGCATATTGTGTAACTTAAAAGGAGGCTGCGTCATGATTCGGAAATATAAATCATTGTTAAGCCTGGCGGTTATGGTTGCTTTTCTGCTGGGATTTTCGGGAATGTTGTTGGCCGCAAAAGACGATCAGACTCAGGGATCTCAGGCCCCGAAAGTTATCGCCAGTGATACCAAAGGAGCCGGTAAGCCTGATCGTTGGGAATATTATGAGAACGGTGTTCTGATGCGAATCGAGGCCGATACCAACGGAGACGGGAAAGTAGATGAATGGGCGGAGGTCAAGGATGGCAAGATCGTTTCCGCGAAAAAAGATTCCAATTACGACGGAAAAGTCGACCGCTGGATTAATTATTAATCAACATAACTCATTTTATTGACTAGAGTTGCGGGGACGGTTAAGTGGCCGTCCCCGCAGTTCTTGCAAAACACTCCGAAATAAAGCATAATTCCTCCACATTTTTCCTATGTAACCCAATAACAAGACAGATCTGAGGAGGTTTTTAAGATATGGCTACAGCTGCAAATAGAGTTGCCGAGTCCGTGGCAGGCAAATTTTACGTCGATTCTCAGTGCATTGATTGTGATCTTTGCCGTCAAACGGCTCCTGATAATTTTGACCGCAGTGATAATGGCTATTCATTCGTAAAGAAGCAGCCGACAACTCCTGAAGAAGAAGCCTTGTGCAAACAGGCTCTTTCGGAATGTCCCGTCGAAGCTATCGGATCGGACGGAGCGTAGTTTTCGTTTGTTATCCTGAGTGAAACGAAGGATCTGCTTTTGTGGGGGCTTAGCATGCTAAGCCCCTACGCTGTTTTTGGAGAAAATTATGGCTTGTTGTGAAACCAATTTAGAATTGAATCAAGAACAGCTGACGCGTTATAGCCGTCATTTGATTCTTCCCGAAATCGGCGTGGAAGGTCAGAAAAAATTGCTCGGCGCGAAAGTGCTCTTGATCGGAGCCGGTGGGCTGGGGTCTCCGCTCGGACTTTATTTAGCGGCGGCCGGAGTCGGCACGCTCGGCATTGTCGATTTCGATGATGTTGATTTGAGCAATCTTCAGCGCCAAATTCTTCATACCAACGACGATATTGGAAAACCGAAACTGGATTCCGCCGAGCGGCGCATCAAGGCGATGAATCCGGATACCAAAGTCATCAAGTTCAAAACCCGAATTACTTCCGAAAATGCGCTCGACATTATCCGCGATTTTGACATCGTGATCGACGGCACCGATAATTTTCCGACGCGATACCTCGTCAACGATGCCTGCGTGCTTCTTGGGAAAACCAATATTTACGGATCTATTTTCCGTTTCGACGGACAAGCTACCGTGTTCAAACCGAAGGATGGTCCGTGCTATCGTTGTTTGTACCCGGAACCGCCTCCTCCCGGAATGGTGCCCAGCTGTGCCGAAGGCGGAGTGCTCGGTATTCTTCCTGGAACGATCGGTTTGATTCAAGCGACCGAAGCGGTGAAACTGATTACCGGTCAGGGTGATCCGCTCGTCGGACGTCTTCTGACTTACGATGCGCTTCGTATGAAATTTCGCGAGCTGAAACTCCGGCGCGATCCGAATTGTCCAATTTGCGGCGACAAGCCAACGATCACGAAACTCGTCGACTATCAGGAATTTTGCGGATTGAAACCCACGGCCCACGGTTCACGGTCCCAGGTCCCCGGTGCATTTCTCCCGGTTATTTCCGCCAAAGAACTTAAAGAAAAAATAGACCGCAAAGATACGTTTACACTCGTCGATGTGCGCGAGCAATTTGAGTTTCAAATCGGCCGTATTCCGGGTTCCGTTTTGATTCCGCTCGGAGAAATCCCGAATCGTTTTTCAGAACTTGAACAATTTAAACATCAGGAAATCGTGGTGCATTGCAAGATGGGCGGAAGAAGCCAGAAGGCCATTGATTTTCTTTCAACAAAAGGATTCACGAAGCTTCGAAATTTGACCGGCGGCATTACTGCTTGGTCCAGTGACGTTGATCCCACCGTGCCGAAGTACTAACTTATGAAAAAACGCCGCGTTGTTATCACAGGAATTGGAGTTATCGCCGCAAACGGAATCGGGAAGGATGCGTTCTGGTCGGCCATTAAAGAAGGTCGCTCGGGAATTTCTTTGATCGAGCGGTTTGACCGGACGCCGTTTCCCACAAAAATTGCGGGCGAAGTCAAAAATTTTAATCCGGCAGATTATATCGATAAAAAACAACTCAGGCGCATGGACCGCACGTCTCATTTTGCCATCGCGGCCGCGAAGATGGCGGTCGAGGATGCCAAAATTGATCTCGGTAACGGTTACGCGGAGAGAACGGGTGTCATTATTGGCACGTCGATGTGCGGTATCGGATACCTGCTAGAGCAGCACGATACGTTCCGTGATTCCGGTCCGATGCGCATCAGTCCGTTTACGGCGCTGGCGTCTTTTCCGGATGCGTGTACTAGCCAAGTTTCGATTGCGCTCGGTATCAAAGGTCCGAGCTTTTCTCTTTCGACCGCGTGTTCGTCCGCGTCCGACGCGGTGGGCTACGCGTGCGAAGCCATTCAAAGCGGCAAACTCGATTTTATCATGATGGGCGGTGCGGAAGCGACACTGTACGCGCCAATTTTCGCGTCGTTCTGCGTGGCGCGGGCGATGTCCACGCGCAACAGTGAACCGGAAAAAGCGAGCCGGCCGTTTAATCTGGACCGCGACGGATTTGTGCTCGGCGAGGGAGCCGGCATTTTTGTTTTGGAGGAATACGAGCACGCGAAGAAACGTGGCGCGCACATTTACGCGGAAGTGCTGGGACACGGCATGACCTGCGACGCCTATCACATGACTGCGCCTGATCCGAAGGGCGACGAGGCCGCGCGCGCGATGGAAATGGCGCTTAAAAACGCAAAAGTCAGCAAAAAAGATATCGATTACATCAACGCGCACGGAACATCCACTCAGCTTAATGATAAAACCGAGACGATGGTTATCAAACGAGTTTTTGGAAAACAGGCTTACAATATTCCCGTCAGTTCCACCAAATCGATGATCGGTCACCTGATCGGTGCCGCCGGTTCCGTCGAGCTGGTGGCGACGCTCTTGGCGATGGATGCTCAAATGCTGCCGCCCACGATCAATTATGAAGTCCCGGATCCGGAATGCGATTTGGATTATGTGCCGAACAAAGTTCGTCCCGCGAAAATCGAAATCGCGATGAAAAACTCGTTCGGATTCGGAGGTAAGAATTCCATTCTGATTTTGGGGAAGGTCTAATGTCCACGATTCATCCCACCGCCATCATTCATCCTAAAGCTGTTCTCGGCGACAATAATCATATCGGCCCGAACGTCATTATCGAAGAAGGCGTCAAGATCGGCTCGAATAACAAAATTTGGCAGGGCGTGTTTATCGCCAAGGGGACCGAAATCGGCGAGCGGAATCACATTCACATGCATGCCGTGATCGGACATGAGCCGCAGGATTTGGCGTTCAAAAATGAAACTACGTTCACGAAAATCGGTTCCGATAACGTGATTCGCGAATTCGTGACGATTCATCGGGGCACGAAAGAAGGCACCGCCACCGTGATTGGTGATCATAATTTTTTTATGGCTTATGCCCACATCGCCCACAATTGCAAGGTGGGCAATCACGTGATTCTGGTCAACAACGCGTCACTCACCGGTTATTGCGAAGTGGAAGATTACGCGTTTTTGTCCGGCTTTGTGGGACTTCATCAATTTACGAAAATTGGATCGTACGTGATTGTCTCCGCGCTGTCGGCGGTGAATAAAGATGTGCCGCCGTTTATGCTGTGCGGCGGCCGTCCGGCCGTGGTTCAAGGGATTAATGTGATTGGGCTTCGCCGCGGCGGATTTGATGCGGCCACGCGCGATGAGATCAAAAGAGCTTACAAAATTCTCTATCGTTCGGATTTGAATGTGAGTCAGGCGCTAGAAATTCTTGAGCGTGATTTTCAAACTCCGCAAGTTAAACACCTCGTCCACTTCGTCAAATCCTCCGAGCGCGGCATTTCTGCGGCCCAGGGAGACGAGGAAGAAACGCTTCTTTCCAGAAAACGTTCCGCGGAATAAGCGCCACCGTTTATTCGTGAGGATGATCGCACTTTTTACATGTGATCAGCTTAAACGCGACGAACAAGGCTGACAGTCCCATCAGCGCATAGACGCCCAATTCAGCATATCTATTTCCCAGCATGTCGATCATATTCTTGCCCATTAACCCGTCATAGGCCATGACAAGCCCGCCGAGAACCAGAATCCACATGGCAAGTTTTTTCATCATGTGCATTACATTTCTCCTTTTCTCTCGAATTGACCTCCATCGAAAGTATACCCGTTATTCCCGGCGAACTCTCTTGACACCCCCCTGGGCCCCCCTGATAATACCTCTCCAATTCCCTTGGAAAGAGGACCTGAATGAAGCTGACCCCGATGATGGAGCAGTATCTGGCCGTCAAAAAAACCCTGCCCCCGAATACCATTTTATTCTTCCGCCTCGGTGATTTTTACGAGATGTTTTTCGAAGATGCCGCGCTGGCCTCGCGCGTTCTCGACATTGCCCTGACCGGCCGTGAGGGCGGGGAAGCGGGCCGCGTGCCGATGTGCGGCGTGCCGTTTCATGCCGCGAAATCCTACATTCACCGCCTGATTCAAGAAGGACTGAAAGTCGCGATTTGCGAGCAAATGGAAGATCCGCGCTTCGCCAAAGGCATTGTGAAACGCGAAGTGACGCGGATTATCAGTCAGGGAACTTATGTGGAGGAAACCGAGGGTGAGGTTTCGGCGAACCGGTATTTGGCGTCGTGTTTTTCCGCCACCGGCCGCGAATTTGGTGTGGCGTATCTGGATTTGGGAACGGGCGAATTTAAATTAACCGAAGTCGCGGCGTTTGACGACCTGAAAAGCGAGCTCATGCGGATTCATCCGGTCGAATGCGTGCTTTCGGAATCCGTGACGCCGGAAACCGAATTCGGCAAATTTCTGGCGGATGAATTTCATCCTTCTATTAATTATTACGAGCCGCGAGTCTTTGATCTGGAGCGCGCGAAAGAGCGGATTCAATCGGCGTTCAAAGTGGCGTCGATTGAGGGCCTCGGGCTAAAAGAATTTCCGGTGGCGACCGTCGCGGCCGGTGCCATTTTGCATTATTTGAAAGAGAATCTGCACAAAAGTTTGGAGCATGTGAAACGCCCCGCCGCTTATTCCTCCGAAGAATTCATGATTTTGGACTCGATGACGCAGAGAAATCTGGAAATCGCACAATCGTTTTCCGGAGAAACCAAAAGTCAGACACTTCTCAGTTCCGTGGACGAAACGCTTACTCCAATGGGCGCGCGCACATTGCGGCTGTGGCTGAAACGTCCGCTGCTTCGTCCCGCGAAAATTAATGAGCGGCTCGAATCGGTTCGGGAATTTGTCGAGAACACAAAATCTCGGGCCGCGTTGCGGGAAGCGTTGGCCGATATTCGCGATGTGGAACGCATCGTCGCGCGGCTGAACTGTGATTTGGGAAACGCCCGGGATTTGGTGGCGCTTCGAACTTCCTTGGTTCGTGTGCCGCTTGCGAAAGCGGCGCTTGCTGGCGCGTCATTCCCGCTTGCCCCAAAATTATCCGCCGCTCTTTTTGACCTCAAAGATCTTGTGGCAGAACTCAATCAGGCGATTGTCGATACGCCTCCGCTCACGGTGAAAGAGGGGGGCATTATCAAGGAGGGATACAGCAAGGAACTCGACGAGCTTCGAAATATTTCCAGTGAGGGACAAAATTATATCGCTCAGCTGCAACAGCGTGAAATTGAGCGCACCGGCATAAAATCGCTCAAAATCAAATTCAATCGGGTGTTTGGTTATTACATTGAAATCAGCCACGCCAACGCCAAAGCCGTGCCGATCGAATATGTCCGCAAACAAACGCTGGTGAATGCGGAACGCTATATTATCCCCGAGCTGAAAGATTATGAAGAAAAAGTGCTGACGGCGGTGGAGCGCGCTAACGCAAAAGAATACGAGATTTTTGAAATATTCCGCGCGAAAGTCCGGGAGCGTATTCACGAAATTCAATCGACGGCCGAAGCGCTCGGGGTTCTGGATGTCGTCGCGGGTTTTGCCGAAGTCGCGGTGAAACGCGGCTACGCGATGCCGGAAGTCACGGATAAAAAAGAAATCCGAATCGAAGGCGGACGTCATCCGGTCGTGGAACTGGTGCTTCAGCGCGGAGAGTTCGTCGAAAATGACACGTTGTTAAACGGAGACGATCATCAGCTGATTTTAATCACAGGGCCCAACATGGCAGGAAAATCGACATATATTCGCCAGGTCGCGCTCATCACCCTTTTGGCGCAGGTGGGGAGCTTTGTTCCTGCAGCCCGCGCTGAAATTGGCGTCGCGGACCGGATTTTTACTCGTATTGGTGCGTCCGATTATTTGACGCGCGGGCAAAGCACGTTTATGGTTGAGATGATTGAGACGGCCAACATTTTGAATAACGCCACGTCGCGGAGTTTGATTGTGATGGACGAAATCGGCCGCGGTACTTCCACGTTTGATGGGGTCAGTATCGCCTGGAGCGTTTGTGAATTTCTCGCGCGCGCCGAAGGGCATCGTCCGCGAGCGCTGTTCGCGACGCATTATCACGAGCTTACCGAGCTTGAAGAATTATTTGAGGGGATCAAAAATTACAACGTGACCGTGCACGAAGGCGACCACGGCATTGTGTTCTTGCGCAAAATTGTGCCGGGCGGCACCGACAAAAGTTACGGCATTCATGTCGCCAAACTCGCCGGTCTTCCGGATTCTGTGATTGCCCGCTCCAAACAAATCCTTGAAGAACTGGAACGGGAACGCGTTATTCCAACACCCAAAAAATCACGGAAGAAACAAGAAGAGGAATTAACACTGTTTTCGTAGTTTGTCATTCTTGGTTTGAGGTGCCAGGTTCATGAACCTGGCACCTTCACCTTTCTCGGGAATGACAGGGGGGAAATCTCATGATCCGCATTTTGCCTGAAGAAGTAGCCAATAAAATCGCGGCCGGGGAAGTAGTTGAGCGCCCGGCCTCTGTCGTCAAAGAATTGGTCGAAAATTCACTCGACGCCGGAGCATCCGAGATTGAAATTCTCATCAAGCACGGAGGATTAAGCCTGATTCGCGTTTCCGACAACGGAAGCGGGATGGCGCCGGAAGACGCGCGGCTTTCCGTCGTGCGCTACGCCACCAGCAAAATCAAATCCGTCGAGGATATTTTCAAGATCAACACGTTTGGTTTTCGCGGCGAGGCATTGCCCAGCATCGCGGCGGTTTCCCGGTTTCGATTGATTACCCGAGCGAAAGGGAAGCCGGCCGGCATTGAAATCGAAATCGAAGGCGGAAAAATTATCGCCGAAAAGCAGGCCGGGACTCGCGAAGGCACGGTCATCGAAATTAAAGATTTGTTTTTTAACACCCCGGCACGGCGTAAATTTTTGAAAACAGAGCGGACGGAAATGTCCAACATTGCCGAGGCGATTACGATGATGGCGATGGCGCATCCCTCAGTCCGATTTATTCTTTCGAATGACGATGAAACGGTGCTGGATGTCGCCAAAACCAAAAATTTGCGGGAACGTGTCCGCGAACTTTATGACGGCGAGTACGAAAGCCGGCTCATCGACATTTCGGGTGATCTTCCCGGCGTGCGCATTTCGGGATTGGTGGGGAAACCCGAGCTGGCGCAGTCGCATCGTCGCGACCAGATTTTTTTCGTGAATAACCGTCCGATCAAAAGTCCGGCACTTGGATTCGCGCTCGCTCAGGCTTTTCGCGGGCTTGTGATGGATGGTCGTCATCCCGTCGGCATTGTTTTTCTCGACGTCAATCCCGATTTGGTGGACGTGAATGTGCATCCCACAAAACGCGAGGTCCGGCTATCGAGCGAAAGGGCCATTCAAAGTTTCATGATCGAAACGATACGCCGTCACGTGTTGGGTAAGGATTTGTTTCCAGAAATGCCTGTGAAACCGGGCACCGTGGACCGTGACTCGTGGTCCGCAAAAGAACAGCAACAAGAACGTTTTTGTGCAGAAGACGGTCGTAAAATCGCACAAAATTTATTCGGAGCCGAGATTGCAAATAATTTGGGTGTTGATGTAGCAGACGGTCCACGATTCACGGACCACGGTTCACAATTTGACATTGGGAGTGTCCGCCTCCTCGGCCAAATGCACGCGAGCTTTCTCGTGGGGGAATATGCCGAAGGGCTCGTGATTATCGATCAGCATGCGGCTCACGAACGCGTGCAGTTTGAGGCCGTGTTAAATTCGTTCGAGAAAGAGCACGTGGAAAGCCAGGGCCTCCTGATGCCGGTGGTGATGAAATTGACCGCGCAAGAAGAGATCCTGCTGAAAGATTCTCTGGAATTGTTGAAACAGGTGGGTTTTGTGATTGAATCGTTCGGTCCCAAAACGTACGCGATTCAATCGGTGCCGCTTTTTGTGGATCAGGCGGATGTGGAATCGTTCCTCAAAAGTTATTTAGAACGCCGTGAACATTTGCCGGACTTATCCGTTTCTGGCGAGCGCCAGGAAGAAATCGCTGCACTCATTGCGTGCAAAAGCCGGTCGGTGAAGGCTAAAGACCGGATGACTCATGAAGCGATGAACGCACTCGTTCAGTTGCTGCAAAAAACAAAATCTCCGTTCAGTTGTCCGCACGGCCGTCCGACCATTCTTAAAATTACACTGAGTGATTTCGAGAAACATTTTAAGAGGAAATAATGGCCATCCGTTGTCCCAAGTGCGGTCATGAATATGACGTGACGCTCTTCCAATTCGGCCGCAAAGTAGTTTGCGACTGCGGCGCCGAAATTGATTTGGCCGCCATTGAAACGCTGGATGCGCTCAAGAATCTGGTCGACAGCATTGAAGAACAGGAAACCCTTGAGCGGCTTCAATTGAAAGCCGACCGCATTTCCTCCGAAATTTTGGACCAAAGTTATTCCGTGGTCGATATTGAGATCCACATCGAATCGTTGAGGGATGAATTTAGAGACAATTTCCCCGAAAAATCCGACCTTTTTTCCATGATTTACGAGGCCCGCTTCCGCCGCCTGTGGGAGCAATTTCGCCAAATCCCCCCTCCATTTTGAGATTTGCCGCCTTCCTTTCTATCAGCTATCCTTAAAAAGGATAACTACTTACGCCTGACGAAGGTAGCGGGCTACCTTCATTATTCAAGAATGGGGTGCAGTCAATTTATGAAATGGCAAGAGCAGATCAGCCATCTAATTCAACAAAAGCAGACTCCCAATCTCCGTGATTATTTCAATGCGCTCAT
>JACROU010000086.1 GCA_016214265.1 Candidatus Omnitrophota bacterium | reverse complement strand
GGATACAAAAAGTCAAATAGAAATCAGGGATTTAGAAGGCAATTTAATAGAAATTCTCCAAATTAATGGCATGGGACCAAAATGGTCACCAGATGGAAAAAAGATTGTGTTTGATACAGTATTTCCTGATGAAGTTGCTTCGAATAAAAGGGCGACAGAAATCGCATTATATGATCTGGAAACAAAAGAACTTAAACGCCTTACTAATCTTCATGGTATTTCGTCGAACCCCGATTTTTCCCCCGACGGCAAACAAATTGTTTTCGTAGTTTGGGATTTTGGAGGGCGTGCCAAGAATTTAGGTGTCATTAACGTTGATGGCACTGGTTTTCGACGCCTTCTGCCTGAAAAAGAAGCTATCGGGATCTCAAGCCCCGATTGGGGCCCATAATTAATTTTCGTTTTTTGATATAGACCCACCACAACCCGCTGCCGGGCAAGCAGATAAAAACCCCGAGTGGGGAAACCGAAAGAGGAAATAAAGGGCCGACGAAGAGATGTTTTTCTCCTCGTTGGCCTTTTGTATCCAATGGACAATTAAGCAGGCGCGATAATAAATGCAGCAATTTTATCGACGATGAATATTTCAGATATCAGGCATATGGATTGACCCGTACTCTAATATTAAAGCCGACCAGCCATGCATCGTTTAGCTCCATTGTTCTAAAAGCCGACTATAATTGAGGTGAGGGGTGTATTTACGTGTTGGATAAGGAAGCGGGTGGAACGATACTTGTTGTCGATGATGAACCCAATCTTGTGTTTTTCTTGCGCAGGCTTTGTGAATCCCAGGATTATGAGGTTATTACGGCAGGAAGCGGTTTTGAAGCTCTGAAGTATTTACGGGATTTTCAAGGCAGGATGGATCTCGTCATTCTTGATCTTCGAATGCCGGGGATGGGAGGATTAGCTGCATTAAAAGCGATTCGCCAGGATTTTGGTAATGTACCTGTGATTATTCTTACCGCTTTACAGGAGAAGAAGCTGGAATGTGAAGCGCTTGGCGTTGAAGCTTTCATAGTCAAACCTTTCAGTCTTGAAGAGCTTTGCCAGAAAATTGATTCCATTATTTCTTGGAGGAAAACGGCCAAGGAAGCCCGGATAGCGGTTAAAAGAGGTTATATTCCCCGGGCAAAGATTTTGATTGTTGATGATGAAGAGGAAATATGTCAGCTCCTGTCAGATTTACTTTCCAAGGAAAATCAAGCTTATCACTATGATGTTCAAACTGCGACTAACGGTGATGACGCGTTAAGAATTGCCGACCATTTTCATCCGGATATAGCCATTATCGATATGAAAATGCCTTATATCTGGGGTGATGAGCTCATCGAGAGATTTAAGTCTAAAGAGTCTTTTTGTCCGAAGGATTTTCTTATTTTTAGCGGTTCCGACCTTCCGGAAGAAAAAGAAAGAAGCAGGAAAACCGGTCATAAGGTGATTCATAAATTGGGCGGTGATGACATGCTGTTAGATACTCTTGAGCGTATATGTGTCCGCCACAAACTCCTCCAAAAGATTAGTAAAGAGAAGGCCGGGTAACAAGGAATATCCGGGCTTGGAAGGAGTCGATGTTTTTAATTTTATGCGGGATTGATCCGTCAAAATATACGGATTCATTTGATTTAAGTATTGAGGATTTGTTTCCAAAGGTAAATTCAAGGGTGCCTGATTCAACGTGAAGAAACACGGTAGAACCCGTTTTAAATTTCCATTTCTTGAGTTCCTGAAAGGGCTTGATTCTCATCCGGCCCACGAAAAAATCGCGGTGGGTTATTCCCGGCGGGGTTAGGGCTTGGATGGAAAATCCCTGGAGGCCGTATTCGATATTTCCCCTGTCGGCGAATCGTGAGAAGAAGATAGATCCGGGCCAAAGCCCCAGAGCTCTGACGACAAGTTCATTGAAAGAGATTCCCAAGGCATCCGCGATTTTCAGGAGCTTGTCCGAAGAGGGATCCTGAATGCGCTGGGCGACAATGTTGAACAAGTTTTTATCATTGATTCCGGTCATTTTCGCGATTTTAGGAATGGAAATATTTTCTCCCTTTGCTTTTTTCTCCTCAATTACGGCTTTGATGGCCCGTCCCCATTGAAGCGTCTTTTTCTTCGGGAAGTCTTTGTTGAATTCTTTGAAATCTTCCTGAAATTGGTCGTACATGCCGGCTTTTTCCTTCCCAAAGCGTAGTTTTTTTAAAGAACGATTACTTCCACTTCCCCTATCTATAAGCGTAACTGAATCTTAAGGCCGCTACAAATGCGAAAAAGTGTTCCATAAAAGAACCTGCCGCTATGCCCTTGTAATTCATGCAGCCGGCGGGTACACATCGGAATAAGAGAGAGTCACGACAAGTCAGAAGTTGATGTGATTATGACTAGCGAAGTCGTGATCTTTTCAGAAAGGGACATGATGATGAAAGAATGAAGAATAAAGACATGCATTTGAATGCGTGGTTTTAAGAAACCGCGATTGGTAGTTCTCTGGCTTCGGGTATATCTGAAGCACCTTGAATCCGTCGAATACCAGCTTGGGGAGGATCTTAATTGCTGTTAATGGGTGTGGCAACAGGAATTGATATGTTCTTTGGTTCTGGGGGGGAGCGTATTGATTAGGAATGAAATGGTTTCATTCCTGGCTGGTCACCGGGAGAATAGGGAAACGGATTTCCTGTGATTTTTGGCGAAAATGAGTTGGGGGGATTTCTTTAGACCTGGGTAGGTATTTCCCAAGGCTCGCTCAAGTCAAAGTCACGTTCTCCCGGTTTTTTTTAAAAAATCAATGACAGAGGTCTATAAACACGAAGTTTTACAGCCAGTTTCAAGATGGAGCCGGCGGAAGGCGGATGTATAAGGATGAAACGAATTCGTGTAAACCATGAATGCCAAGGACGGCGAAGAGTAAAAAAGCATTACTTGAACAACTGATAGAAGAACAGGCTGATGAACAAAGCCAAAGGTCTGTTTATCCCCAAGTCATTACGCTGCGGGGCGGTTCGATATTTGACTCGTTAACAGATAATCAGACTGCAGCGATTGTGCTGGGACGAGTCTTGGGTCCGAAAAGGGCTTCGGATGTTTTGGGTGTCAGTGTATCCGGCATTGAAAAGCACATTTTGCGCGGTGAAGTAAAGTTGTCAGTTGATCAGAGAGTGAGATTGAAAAAATCTTTAAAAATCATTTCTGCCATAAATTGATTTTCCAGCCTATGGAATTCGTTTGGTTCTTCTAGAAAAATGGGTCTACGCGGCAAACATTCAAGACAAATTCGATTTTAACGTGTTGTGTTTCTAAGCCCTGATGAATTCATCACTTCCTCATTAAATAAAAATATTTTTCCCTCTCCGCGAAACCGCCCTCTCTCCCTCATTGTGAGGGTTGGCCTTGGTGTGGATGTTGGCCAGGGAGAGAGGGCGGTTTCGCTCCGAGTGGGGTGAGGAAGTGCTGATTGTGGGGGTGTTGAGTGATTATTTTTGTGTCAAATAGATGCAGAAGAAAGATTTTCGACTTTTTATGTACCGCAAGTGCCAGTTTCAGCCCCTTTATATATGAGAAGACATTTAAAGATTCAGGTACAAAACCTGCATTTTT
>JACROU010000004.1 GCA_016214265.1 Candidatus Omnitrophota bacterium | reverse complement strand
CGCCAATCCCTTCTTCGATAACACTTGCGTGATCGCAGCCGTCAACGTCGTCTTCCCATGATCCACGTGTCCGATCGTTCCGATATTTACGTGCGGCTTTGTTCTCTCAAATTTTTCCTTGCCCATGTCCATCCTCCTTAAAGATGGGAAATCCGAACATTGTATTGAAATATTTTAATTTGTCAATTTACAATTCAACTTAAAACTTTTACCACTTTTTTATGCAGTCACAAGTTTATCGGCAATATGTTTGGGAACTTCAAGATAACTATGCGGTTCCATCGTATAAGTTGCTCTGCCCTGTGATAACGAACGAATAGCTGTTGCATATCCAAACATTTCTGCCAAAGGAACTAAACCTTTTACATACTTCAAATTCCCTCGATCACCCATCATCTCGATCCGGCATCTGCGAGAGTTCAAATCACCAATAATGTCACCCATGTACTCCTCGGGAACAACTACTTCGACGGACATGATCGGTTCAAGGAAACAAGCCCCTGCTTTTCTTGCCCCCTCTTTAAACCCCATCGATCCCGCAATTTTAAATGCAATCTCAGAGGAATCTACATCGTGGTATGAACCATCCGTCACCGTGATCCTCACGTCAACAACAGGGTAACCGGCCAACACCCCGGTTGTGCAGGCTTCCCGAACGCCCGCTTCAACAGCGGGAATATACTCACGAGGAATCGTACCACCGATTACTTTGTTGAGAAACTCAATGCCAGTTCCTCGCGGAAGAGGTTCCAAAGTCAGATAGCAATGACCATACTGACCACGGCCTCCCGTCTGACGAATAAACTTACCTTCCGCATCAACAGATTTTGTGATTGTTTCTTTATAAGCTACCTCTGGCTTACCAACATTAGCCTGGACTTTAAATTCACGAAACATGCGGTCGCGAATAATATCCAAGTGCAACTCACCCATTCCCGAAATAATGGTCTGTCCCGTCTCCTCATTTGTCTTAACACGAAAAGTAGGATCTTCCTCAGCGAGTCTCTGGAGCGCTTCAGAAAGTTTATCGCGATCCGCTTTTGTTTTAGGCTCGATAGCCATTGAAATTACCGGTTCCGGGAAAAACATTGATTCCAGAATAATTGGAGCTTTCTCATCGCAAATCGTGTCGCCCGTTTTAACATTCTTAAGACCGACCACAGCCGCAATATTTCCTGCAGGGGCAGTTTCAATTTCTTCTCTTTTATTTGCATGCATTAAGAGCAGGCGGCCAATTCGTTCTTTTGAATCCCGGGTCGCATTATAAACATACGATCCAGCTGACAAAACGCCCGAATAAATTCGAATGTAAACTAATTTCCCAACAAAAGGATCCGAAGCTATTTTGAAGGCAAGGCCACTCAACGGTTCTTTCTCATCCGCGTGTCGCTCTGATTCATCGCCTTTCAAATCATGTCCTTTGATAGCAGGCACATCATTCGGGGCAGGGAGATACAACACCACGGAATCAAGCAATTGCTGAACGCCTTTATTTTTGAACGAAGAACCACAAATCACGGGTGTCACTTTCAAATCCAAAACAGCTCTCCTCAGCACCTTTTTAATTTTTTCCGAAGCGATAGCCTTGCCTTCCAAGTATTCATGCATCATTTCATCATCAAACTCGGCGATAGAATCCACCAAATGATCATGAGCTTTCTGCGCAATTTCTTTTAAATCCTCTGGAATATCAAGAGTTTCAAATTGTGCACCCAAGGTCTCATCTTTAAAAACATACGCCTTCATTTCAATCACATCGACAACGCCCTTAAATTGATCCTCGGCCCCAATGGGAATTTGAATCGGAACTGCTTTTGCTCCAAGACGATCTTTCATCTGCTGCACCACAGAGTAGAAATCAGCTCCAATGCGATCCATTTTGTTTACAAAGGCAATACGCGGGACATGATAACGATCCGCCTGTCTCCATACTGTTTCAGATTGCGGTTCAACACCACCCACAGCGCAAAAAACGGTGCAAGCTCCGTCAAGAACGCGCAGTGAGCGCTCAACTTCAATCGTAAAATCCACATGGCCTGGAGTATCAATAATATTGATACGGCAATCACGCCAAAAACACGTTGTAGTCGCTGAGGTAATTGTAGTTCCACGTTCCTGCTCCTGCTCCATCCAGTCCATGGTTGCAGTGCCCTCGTGAACCTCTCCCAGTTTATGGGTTTTTCCGGTGTAATAAAGGATACGTTCGGTTGTTGTTGTCTTTCCGGCATCAATGTGCGCGGCTATCCCAATATTACGAATTTTTTCTAAAGGATAATGAAGTTTGTCTGTCATTTTAGATTACCACCGATAGTGGCTAAAAGCTTTGTTAGCTTCTGCCATCTTGTGAACATCTTCACGTTTTTTCATAGCACCGCCGGTTTTATTAAATGCATCCATAATTTCGTTAGCAAGCTTTACCTGCATTGGCTGCCCCTTTTTACCACGTGCAAAATCTCTGAGCCAACGCATAGCCAGTGTTGCCCCTCTGTCTGCTTTTACTTCGATGGGAACTTGATAGGTAGCTCCACCCACACGCCTAGATTTCGTTTCAAGCAGAGGACGTACGTTATCAAGCGCTTGCTTAAAAACATCCAAAGAAGGCTTACCGGATTTCTGTCCTATGATATCCAGAGCAGAATAAACGATTCTTTGCGACAGTGATTTCTTGCCACGTTCCATAATAATGTTGACCAGTTTGGCAATTTGCAAATTTCGGTATTTCGGGTCTACGTTAATTTTTCTCTTGGGAGCCCTTCTTCTTCTCATGTCTTTTCCTCTTATTCCTTTAAATTATTTTTTGGGAGTTTTTGCGCCGTACTTCGATCTGGATTTCTTTCTATCGGCAACACCACTGGCATCCAGTTTTCCACGAACCATATGATAGCGAACGCCGGGAAGATCCTTAACACGACCGCCACGAACTAGAACTATCGAGTGTTCTTGTAAATTATGCCCAACGCCGGGAATGTACGCAGAAATCTCATAACCATTGGTTAACCGTACACGGGCAATTTTACGAAGAGCAGAATTAGGTTTTTTGGGAGTCATTGTTTTAACCGTTAAGCAAACCCCTTTTCGCTGGGGACAACCAGCCAACGCAGGCGATTTACTCCGGTACTTCTTTTTTCTTCTTGGCATTCGTATCAACTGTGAAATTGTAGGCATAGGTCTATTTTATTTCCTTTATTGATTAACTTTTTCTTTTTCCGGCTTATCAACTTTTTTTCCCTCATCACTAAAACGAGAAACTGCATAATCGGAATGCTCACGGAAACCTGTTCCAGCCGGAATAAGATGTCCCATGATCACATTTTCTTTAAGTCCCACCAAATCGTCCCTACGGCCAGCAGAAGCTGCTTCCGTCAATACACGCGTTGTTTCCTGAAAGCTTGCCGCTGATATAAAGGACTCCGTACTCAATGATGCTTTTGTAATTCCAAGCAAAATCGGGGTTGCTTTGGCGGGCTGTTTTCCCTTTTTGATCACGCGCTCGTTCTCTTCTTG
>JACROU010000082.1 GCA_016214265.1 Candidatus Omnitrophota bacterium | reverse complement strand
TGTTTGGTGAGTGATGTGGTGGTGCCGCTCATGGCAGTTCACCCCAGCTTTTTCATGAAGAAAATTTTCGGAAAAACGAAGTAGAGACATTCAAAGAAGGTAGCCGCTACCTTCCACCGAAGCAAAATTGGAGAATTCTGGTGCCTGAGCTCAAAGTCCTCAACTATAAACATCACGTGTTTGTGTGCACCGGCCCGCGGTGCGCTCCTGAGACATCCGCTGAAGTCTACACCCATCTGAAACGCAGACTCAAAGAAATGAATCTGAGTCACATCTCCGGCGGTGTCGAGCGAAGCCAATGTCATTGCTTCGGCATCTGTCACAGCGGCCCGCTCGTGGTTGTGTATCCGGAAGGCATTTGGTATCACAGCGTGACTCCGGAGGTACTCGAGAGAATTATCAATGAGCATCTCGTAAATGGAAAGCCGGTGACAGAAAATATTTTTCATAAAATGTAGATTGCCTTTTTGAATTCGAGTCGTATAATCCAGTAGTTCTTTTTAAATCTTTAACCCCTTATCTATCAACGGAACGCGGTGAAATTCCGCGGCTGCCCCGCAACTGTAATCGGGACAAGCATTCCATTAGCGCCACTTTCTTTTGAAAGAAGAAGGGAAGGCGGAATGCAAGGTCAAAACCGAGAGCCAGGAGACGAATAGATGAGTTAACTTCGAGAGGAAGAAATTATGAAGCACGCTATTTTTATCTCCTGCGTTTTGTCATTTTGTTTATCCGCAAACCTCACATTTGCACAAAAAATAAATTCAGAGTCTGTTGCAACCGGCCCTTTTCCTCAAGGCGAGAAGACCGTGGTTAGTGCCCCCTCATCGACTCAGACGCCGGCAGTTCTTCCGAAAGAGGACGAGAAACCATTAGTCGGCGCTCAAGAATCCAAGGTCAAAGTCATCGATCAAAAAACGGCGGATGAGATTAAAAAACGCAATGAGTCTGCGGCGGCACCTTTTTATCCAGATCAAGGCGGTTACAATAATTACCTTCAGGTGGATCCGTTGATCGTCACCGCCACGCGTTCGGCTCAGCCGATGAGTCATGTGGGGCTTCCGATGACCGTGATTACGCGCGAACAAATTGAGCGAGAAGGCGATATGCAGGTCATCGACGTGCTCCGGAATGTGCCCGGAGTCAATGTGGTGCGAAACGGCTCGCGCGGACGAACCACCAGCGTGTTTATTCGCGGCGCGAACGGGAATCACACGCTTTTCATGATCAACGGAGTCGAGGTGTCAAGCCCGGCAACCGGCGCGTATGATCCCACCAATCTCAATGTTGAAGACGTAGAGAGAATCGAAATCATTCGTGGTCCGCAGAGCACGCTGTACGGATCCGAGGCAATCGGCGGCGTAATCAATGTTATTACGCGCGAAGGAAAACCCAATACGCGGCCGCATGTTGAGGGGCAATTTGAGTACGGGACTCAACGAACTTTTGATGAAAATGGAGCCGTCTCGGGCGGATTTGGTCCTGTAACTTATTTTGGTTCGTTCTCTCGCATTGACACCGGGGCAGGCGTGGCCAGCCGCCGGTTGGAACATGACAATTATCAAGACACGAATGCGACGGGCCGCTTCACGGTGAAACTCCCGATGAATTCCAAAATCGACACGAATTATAAATTCACGCGCGGTTACACGCCGATCGATGACGGAAGTTTTCTGAATGATACGAACGCCTGGACGAAAACGCGCGACAATTTGATTTCGAGCGCGCTCACGATGAATCCGTTCAGCTGGTTCACGCAGACGGTGAAAATGTCGGAGTTTGATTCAAGAATGGTTTCGGTCGACCCGCCGGATAATCTTTTCGATTGGGACAGCGTGTTCAAACTGGATTCCAAGATTTATACGCTGGATTTGCAGACGAATATCAGACCGTTTGAAACAAACACTATTACTTACGGATATGAATACCAAGTTCAGAAGGCCGACAACCGTTATTTTGATCAAATATTGCGCAACAACGGATTTTATTTGCAAGATGAGCAGGCATTTTTCAACCGGCTGTTTTTGACCGGCGGTGCGCGCATTGAAAATAACTTTCAGTTTGGCAAGGCGCTGAATCCTAAAATTTCGGCTTCATTTTTGATTCACGAAACAGGAACCAAATTGAAAGCCAGTTACGGAACCGGATTCCGGGCGCCGGCGCTGAACGAACTTTATTTTCCGTTTTATGGCAATCCCGCGTTACGACCGGAAACTTCCCGCACTTATGACTGGGGATTCGAGCAGCAGCTTCCGATTTGGAACGCTCAGCTGGGAATGGATATGTATCACTCGAGTTTCAAAAATTTAATTCAGGCTGTGCCGGGCGGGGTATTTGGTTTTCAGGCCGGCAATACTGGAAAAGCTTTTACAGACGGGATCGAGCTGTCTCTTTCCTGCGAGCCGATAAAGGATTTTATGCAGCTTCACGGCAATTACACGTTTCTCCACACCGAAGACAAAGGCACGGATGGTGGGCCGCTTATTCGCCGTCCCAAACAGTCGGGCGGGGTGGATGTGAATTTCCATCTGTTCAAAAAGTGGAATGTGAATCTGGAGGGGCTGTTTGTCGGAAACCGCCAGGACAAGTCATTTGATTTTACGCGTCCTCCGCGCGAAACAAATTTTGGATATGGTATTTTGAACGCGATGCTGTCTTACGATATTTCGAAATATTTACAGATTTACGGACGCGCTGAAAATTTGACCGATACCTCTTACAGTGAAGCAATCGGCTATCAGGGTTCCGGTTCGCTCTTTTTCGGCGGGGTGAAAGCGAAAGTATAAAATGAAACGAGCTGTTTTTCTTTGCGTCGGATTTCTCATTTTGGGAGCATTTGTAAAAACAGCGTTAGCCAGTGATCTGAAAGTTGAAGCCAGCTTCGATTTTGATTCCCGCCAGTTTCTCGGCGTCAAAATGTATGAAGCAAACACCATCGGCACTCAAAGTGTCGTTGGGCCGTCCGGAATGCAGTTGGGGGTTAGATTTATCCTGACCAATCAATCCGGACGGTCATTGTCCGATGTTCGTGTCGATATCAACCCGCCTGAATTTCTCGGAAAACCCGAGCAGAAAAGTGTTCCAATTCTGGCCGCGAATGAATCCAGAGAAATCGTATTTTTTGTGAATTACCCTTCTGCGAAAGTGATTCGCGGCCGAGAGCTGAAAAGTGAAATCAGCTACCACGTCAGCTCGGGAGATCAGACAATCGATGGCCTTCTTCCGTTTACCTTAAAAAATCCCGCGTTTACGCCCGGAGCCTTGACACTTCTGGGAATTTGTTTGCTGCTGACTGCGCTTTTGATTTTGCTGGCGAACCGATTTCAAGTGATGCGTCATTTCACCACTACCGAAATTGTGACGCTTGCGGTGATGACGGCCTTTTATGTTGCCAGTTCTTTGCTCGCGCAGGTCATGCGGGCAATGGGATTTCCGGTGATATTCTTGCATTCCTTTTGGGCGCTTTACTTTTTTATTGTTCTGCTTGTGACGGTGCGGCTTGTGCCGAAAGTGGGTTCGGTGGCGACGGTGAAATTAGCGGGCACGTTGCTTTCTTGTCTCATGTTTTACGGACTCGATTTTATTAATTTGATGACCTATACGTTGCCGGCGATTTTGGCATTTGAAGTTTGGTTTCTTATGACTGGATATGGCCGCTCGCTTTTTTCGGCGGTGGGATCCGCGATTCTTTTTCTGATTTTTCCGATCGGATTTTTCTGGTTCTACGTCAGTCCTATTATTTACCATTCGTTTTACGCGATGTGGTACATCATGGTTTGGATGGTGTTTAACGCCGTCACATTTACGAGTGGCAGTTTGATCGGCTATTTTTTTTCCCGTCATTTGGTGAGGGTCTTGAAATGATGCTTGAATGCCGGAATCTTTCAGTGCGTTATCCTAACGGTTTTTTGGCTCTCGACAATTTTTCTTTTTCGCTGGCGAAAGAGGAACTGGTCATTCTTTCCGGTCCAACGGGATGCGGAAAAAGCACGCTGGCGCTTAGGCTCTTGAATATTATCCCTCAAAATATTCCGGCGGAAGTTTCTGGAGAAATTCTTCTGGATGGAAAAGAAACCAGCGGCCTTGGCATTCATGAATTGTCCAAACGGATTCAGCTATTGCTGCAAAATCCCGAGGCTATGCTTTTTTCACCATCGGTCGAAGAGAATGTTCAATTTGGCCCGGAAAATTTATGCCTGGAGCCCGCAGAAATTTCGCGTCGCGTGAAAGACGCCATTCAACGGGTGTCACTCGAAGAAAAAAAGCTGAACGGACCTGATGAATTATCCGGAGGAGAAGAACAGCGTGCAGCCATTGCGTCGCTTCTTGCGATGGCGCCGGATATTTTAATTTTGGATGAGCCCCTAACGAATTTGGACGCTCAAGGAAAACGGGATTTGATTGAAATTATCACGGCGCTTAAAAATGCGGGAAAGTCGATTGTTGTGATTGAGCACCGGCCCGCAGAACTTCTTGAAATTGCCGATCGAGTGGTTTGTATTGGAGGAAGTCATTCTCCTCTCGAGAGGGGCGCACGCTCAGTGGCGGGTGTGTCAAATCCTTCGCACACCCCGGCAGTCCGTATCTCCAATCTTTCTTTCACCTATGAATCCGGATTTCAGGCGCTTCGAAACATCAATTTTGAAATTTCGCGCGGCGACTTTGTTGCTCTCACGGGTCCAAACGGTTCGGGGAAAACAACGCTCGCGCTTTGCCTCGCGGGACTTCTTTCCGGCGTGTCCGGCCAGATTCAGCGGGAAGGTGAGATTGGATACGTTTTCCAGCGCCCCGAAGTTCAGCTTTTTTGCGGTTCTGTGCGCGAGGAATTGGCATTTGGCTTGAAGAACCGGCGCATTTCCAAAAAAGAAATTGCCGAGCGCGTTCAAAAAATCGCGCAAAAAACCGGATTCGAACTTTTGTTGGATCGTCATCCGCACACGCTGTCACGGGGACAAATGAAACGGCTGGCGATCGCGTCCCTGCTCATTTTAGAACCGGATGTTCTCATTCTGGATGAGCCTACCGTCGGTCAAGATGAGGCGAATTTAGCGGGATTGATGAATTATCTGGCTGAACTGAATGCCGGCGGTAAAACGATTTTGATGATCACGCACGATGTGGAATTGGCGGGAGATTACGCCAGGTCGTTTCTGAAAATGGAGAAGGGCGAGATCGTAAAATATGATTCTCTCATCACTGTTTAAGTATTACCAGGCGGATACGCTGATTCACCGGCTTGATGTCCGGGTGAAAATCATTTTTTTGATTGTGTTGTCTTCGGCCTGTGTGATTTTTGGAAATCCGGGAATTCTTTTCGGACTTTGGTTGGTGAGTCTCGCCATCCTTTTTACCGCCCGCATTCCGTGGTCTAAATCGAAATATTTATTTTACGGATTTGTTTTTCTGGCGGTAACCGTGGGTTTGACTCAAGGGCTTTTTTATTACGGTCCAAGAATCCATTTAATATTCCAAATCGGGAATTTCAAATTTTACCAGGAGGGGTTGATCTATGGCCTGATTCAGTCGCTTCGTTCTCTCACAATTCTTACGGCAGGGTGGACGCTGGCCCTGACAACGCATCCGATGGATTTGTTGTTTGGACTGCGCAAATTCAAATTCCCGTTCGAGTTTTGTTTTTTGATCGCGATGTCACTTCGTTTTTTACCCCAGATTCTTGATCACATTCAGGCGAATTATCAGGCGCAGAAAGCCCGAGGATTTGTGTTTTCGAAATTTTCATTTCTCGACAAGTGGCAGGCGCTCATGCGCATGCTGAGTACGGTGCTGCTTACATCGCTTCAAACCGCTCGCGATACGGCGTTGGCCATTGATTTGCGCGCATTCCGGGCCTATCCCAAGCGGACTTTTGTCCGCGAGAATCCGCTTCGAGCTCAGGATAAAATTTGGATGTTTTTTTTGCTGGCCACCGCCGTGTTGATTGTCATTGCCGGGATTAAAGGTTGGGGGCTTGGTCCCAATTCCGCATATCGAGGATAATCATGATACCCTCTTCTTTTATCATCGCAGGGACGGACTCGGGTTCGGGAAAAACAACGGTGACTTTGGTCGTTCTCGCGGCCCTTGCGAAGCGCGGGCTGAAAGTTCAAGCGTTCAAAGCAGGTCCTGACTATATCGATCCAACGTATCACAATGGGGTCGCACCCCATCAGCGAAGCCGTAATTTGGACACCTGGCTTTGCACGCCGGAACAGGTGAAACACTTTTACGCGCGAGCAATGAAGGATGCGGAAGTCGGTGTGGTCGAAGGCGTGATGGGACTTTTTGACGGTAAAGTCGAAAAAAATCTGGATACGTCGACGGCGGCGCTGGCTAAGCTTTTAAATTTGCCCGTGATTTTGGTGATTGATGCTTCCCGCATGGCCCAGAGTGTCGGCGCGATCGTTCACGGGTTTTTAGAATTTGACAAAAAAGTCAAATTGGCTGGAGTCATTTTGAACCGGGTTGGTGGAGAATGTCATTATCAATTTTTGAAAGAACTGATTGAGTCGAAATTTCCGGTTAAATGTTTTGGTTACCTTCCTGCGGAAAAAGAATTGAATATTCCCGAGCGGCATTTAGGCCTTGTTCCCGCACAGGAAAATCAATTTTCGGTTGAAGCGCTAAGCTTGGCTGGGAAGCATCTTGATTTGGATGCGATGCTGACACACCCGCCTGCTTCGCAGTGTGCCCCTCTATCAAGAGGACGGGGTACCCGCGGGGCGGGTCGTACGAAGTCGACGGAGTGTGTCCGTCTTGGCATTGCCCGCGACGCTGCGTTTCATTTTTATTATGATGACGCGCTCGAGGAATTCAGTCAGGCGGGATTTAAGATCGTTCCTTTTTCTCCTTTGAATGCCGCTCAAATTCCTGTAGATTTGGATGCGCTGTACTTTGGCGGCGGTTTTCCCGAGATGTTTGACAAGCAGCTTATGGCCAACACCTTGATGATTCAGTCGTTACGTCGCTGGATGCAGGATAAAAAGCCGGTACTGGCCGAATGCGGCGGATTGATGTATCTCGTGAATCTGGGGATTATTCCCGGCAAGATTCGGATGACTGGGCGCCTTCAGAATTTCGGATACAAAGAAATGCAGCCGCTCGAGAATAATTTCTTATTCACTTCGGAAGAAAAAATCCGGGTTCACGAATTTCATTATTCGGTATGGGATAGGGAATCTGACACCCATTTTGCTTTCAGCGTGGACGGTGTGAAGCAGGGTTTTTGGAATGGACATATTTTGGCTTCGTATTATCATTGCCATTTGGGCGCTTGCCCCAATGCCATAAGGAGATTTTATGAAATATCGGCTCACCAAAATTTACACGAAAACCGGAGATAACGGCTTGACCGGGCTCGCCGGCGGCGCTCGTGTGCGCAAAGATTCGGCGCGCATCGAAGCTTACGGCAATACCGACGAGCTGAATGCGGTGCTGGGACTTGCGCTGGCGTATGCCCAAAAAGAAAAGATCCCGGCCCGTGTCCGGCGTCCGCTCGAGGCTTTCTTGAAACAAGTTCAAAACGAGCTTTTCAATCTGGGTGCTGATCTGGCTTCTCCAATTCAATCAAACCGCGCTCGAAAATCCATGATTACGGAAGATCATGTCCGGCATCTGGAGCGTCATATTGATGAATGGCAAAAAGAATTAAAACCGCTCAAAGAATTTATTTTGCGCGGCGGGGGAGTGATTTCCTCATGGCTTCATTTTGCCTGCACCGTGGCGAGACGTACCGAACGGGCGGTGGTGACGCTCGTAAATCAAGAAAAAATCGATCCGGCCAATCTCCGGTATTTGAACCGTCTGAATGACGCGCTTTTTGTGCTGGCCCGATGGACGGCAAAGAAACTCGGGCAGAAAGAAATTTTGTGGCAGTGGGATACGCTCAAGAAACACTACAAATGATCCAATTTTCGGAGCAAGAGCGTGATGCCATTTATAAGGTCATTTTTTCCCGCCGCGATGTGCGGGAAGGATTTCTTCCGAAACCGATTCCTGAGGATGTCTTGACCCGCATTTTGGAAGCGGCACATCATGCCGGTTCCGTCGGATTTATGCAGCCGTGGAATTTTATCGTGATCGACAACGTTCTGATCAAGCAGCGCGTGAAAAGTATTTTTCTGGAGGAAAATAAACAGGCATCTCAAAATTATGACGGCGAACGCAAAAAACTTTATGAGTCGCTGAAGCTGGAAGGTATTCTCGAAGCGCCGATCAATGTGGCGATTACGTGCGAGCATAAGCGGGGCGGTAATCATGTGCTAGGCCGCAATACTATTCCAGAAACAGATTTGTTCAGCACTTGCTGCGCGATTCAGAATTTATGGCTAGCCGCGCGCTCAGAAGGGATTGGAGCGGGATGGGTCAGTATTATCGATCCGGAAAAAGTGAAAAAGCGGCTCGGCATTCCCGATTCTGTTTCGCTGGTGGCTTATCTGTGTCTCGGATACGTGAAAGAATTTGCCGCACAGCCTCTTTTGGAAACAATCGGCTGGCGCAGCCGCTTGCCGCTTCACGATGTAATCTTCCGGAATGAATGGAAACAATCATGAAAAAAATAATCCTTGTGCGTCATGGGCTCACTGATTTTCTTGCCGCAGGCCGGTATCAGGGGCATTCTGATCCACCGCTTAACGCGGAAGGGCGCCGCCAAATCGAAAATTCCGCCCCACGTTTTTCCGGTGAAAAGCCCGAGATTATTTTTTGCTCGGTGCTCCAGCGTGCCCGTGAGTCGGCGGAAATTCTCAATCGGGAACTGAATCTTGAAATTCACGAGGATGTTCGCTTGAGGGAGATGTCCTTCGGTGATTGGGAAGGGCGCACGTACGACGAAATTATAGAAAAATTTCCTGAGGCGTTTGAGTGGTGGAATAAGGATCTTACGAATTTCAGACCGTCCGGCGGCGAAAGCCTGACCGAACTTGTCAGTCGTGTGCATGAGTTTTACGAAGCAATAAAAAACCGTTCCGAAGAAGTGGTCGCGGTTGTGGCTCACGGCGGAGTGATCCGGGCTTTCATGGTGGAGTTGATGGGGCTTAGGCTCGACTCTTTCTGGAGCTTTGAGCTGGATTTGGCTAGTGTAACGGTGATCGACCTGGAAAAGGAATCGCGGGTTCATGTCTAAAATAATTTTTGTGACTGGTGGCGCGCGTTCCGGGAAAAGCCGGTTTGCTGAAGAACTGGCAAAGAAAATATCTGATTCCGTCGCCTATTTAGCCACTGCCGAGGCGCTGGATGAAGAAATGAAGGAACGGATTTCACATCACCGCGAACGCCGGTCTAAAAATTGGAAAACTATCGAAGAGCCGATTCATGTGAATTTGGCTGTGCAGAATCTGAACGGCTCTGCGAATGTGATTCTTCTGGACTGCATCACGCTGTGGATATCGAATCTCATTCATCAGAACACGGACGCTGCCGAGTGCCGGGCGCTGGATATGCTCGAAGCTGTATTTCACAAAATTCGAAATTCCGGCCAAACGCTGATTCTAATTTCCAACGAAATCGGGATGGGGATTATCTCCGAAAGCCCACTCAACCGCCAATTTGCCGATATTTCCGGCCGGGTGCATCAAGCCATATCCCGCGAGGCGGACGAGGTTTATTTTATGGTGTCGGGTCTGCCAATGAAGGTGAAGCCATGCTGAATTTTGAATTGCTGAAAAAAGCGCAGGAGCGGCTCGATTCCCTCACCAAGCCGCAGGGCAGTCTAGGGGAATTGGAAGAAATTGCCAAACGCTTATTCGCGATTTACGGAGGAAATTTACACCGAACCATTAAATCGAAGGCTATTTTCGTGGCGGCGGGCGATCACGGTATTGTGGCCGAAGGCGTCAGCGCGTTTCCGCAGGAAGTAACCCAGCAGATGATTTTGAATTTTATCGCCGGCGGTGCGGCAATTTCTGTTCTGGCTCGTTCGGTGAACGCAAAATTATTTGTGGCTGATTTTGGTGTTGCAGGGGATGAACACAAAGCTCCGGTCCATAATTTAAAAGTACGACCCAGTACCAGGAATTTTCTGATCGAAGATGCGATGACGCGTAGCGAAGCGACCGAGGCCATCTCGAGAGGGCGCGGGCTTGTCGAAAAACTTCATTATGAACATGCGTTTGATTTGATTGCACTCGGTGAAATGGGTATCGGCAATACGACATCGGCCAGCGCGATTATCGCCGCTTTGACTCATCGCCCCATTTCAGAAATTACGGGGAAGGGAACCGGGGTCAGCGATACCGTGCTTCAGAAAAAAATTTTGGTGCTCGAGCGCGCCCTTGTTTTGCGAAAGCCTGATTCTCAGAATGCGATGGATGTGCTTGCCAAAGTCGGCGGTTATGAAATAGCCGGACTCGTTGGCATGTATCTGGCGGCGGCGGCGAATTCGATTCCCTGCGTCATTGACGGATTGATTTCCGGCGCAGCGGCTCTTGTTGCTTTCAGAATTGAACCTTCCGCGAAAAATTATTTCTTCGCTTCGCATCAATCCGCCGAGCCGGGGCATCGCGCGGTTTTCGAAGAGCTCCAGCTTCACCCCCTCATTCACGGAAAGCTTCGTTTAGGCGAAGCTTCGGGTGCCGCTCTGGCAATTCCCCTCATCGAAAACGCCTGGAAATTATTCACTGAAATGGCTACATTTCAGTCCGCCGGCGTATCGGACAAAAAATAGATATTCTTTTAAATTCCCTTGAGATGGACGGATACAACTTTTATTAGGCAGATATAAGTGAGCTTCTGATATTGTTCCAGGAACGCAGAAGTTTGTTAAGGATGCGGGCGGTCAGCGTGTAAGTATTATCGTTAGAGTTAAAATTAAACAGATCTTTCCACTCGCTTTTGTGATAGAGGGCATAGAAAGCAGCGCTTAGGCATGCAGTGCGGTAATTTATATCATCAGCAAAACGTTTTTCGTCGTATTTAATTCTCAGGATGCCAGAGCCCCAGTCTTCGTTAAATGTCTCACCCAGAAAGCCGATCTGGTCCGGCTCCAGTTTTTTTATTCCCCCTTGTTTGTCAATTGAATTGATATACCGGGCCATGATGCGTCCAATTAAATTTTTTGTGAGCGATAAACGTTTTGTATGGGATAAGCTCGTCTTCCATTCCAGCAATCCAATCCGGTGTTCATCCCATAACCGCTTCGTTCCGCCGAAAGGACGGGCGATGCTGCGTAATTCTTTTTGGCTGGAGACCAGCATGATGAGTGCGTTTGAGGCATTTTTCTCACGTGGATCATGAAATTTTCTTTCAGGACCTGTAAGCTGACTTAATACGGACTTGCTGTAATTCATAATGATGGGGCTTGAATTATGCTCGTGGCGGCCTTCGGGAAAAACTTTTTTAGTTGTTCCTAAACTTTTGCCGATCATTTCGCCCCGCCAAAGTCTCACAAGTGAAACGTTTGGTTCTTCACGAAGAACCCATTTTTCAATTTCGGAAAAATCAGCCTCGCTCAGTGCGGGTTTTGCTGCGCCTGCCAAAAGCAGGCGTCTTTGTTTTATGATTAATGACAAACCTATCTCTCCGGCGTTCATGAGTTCTTTCAAATCTCTAGGACGAAATGCACTTAATGAGTACATCCCATTATCCGTTTCTAAAACAAACCTGCTCGCCATAACGAAAGGTTTTGCCAGTTGAACAGTAACCCTTGGAATTGTTGAATTGACAATTAGCCGGTAACGGGCATTGGCAGCGTTGAAAAAGCTCTCTCTTTGTTCCTGGCGGGTAGGATCAGAAGCAAGAATCTCTTCAAAAAGGGCATACTGAAACAGTGCTATCAGTGAAATATGAAAAATTTGAGCTTCCTGATGAGGGGCTGACTCGCGGCTATTTTCTATTGTGGAAATAATTTCCCGTTCGATAGGTTGAAAAAAAATTCGGACTATTTTCTCGCTGTCTCTTATTTCGCGGCTTAACTGGCCGATTTTGATCTTTGTTTCTTCACTCTGCGGCTCGCGGGACAAGTTGTTGATTTCGGCGATTCGAGATGCGATATCCACCATATAACTATTTAAAACAACGTTCTGAAGATTCAATCGAATTAATGAATTTGCAGTAAAAGGACCAGCTTTTGCCGGTTCGAGTACGAAAGTTTTTGTGTTTGCGTCATATTTTCCGAAAATTTCCCGGGCCTCTTTCGTTTTTCCTAAATTCATCAGATTTTTAGCTTTCAATATGACGGCGGACGATGAATTGTCATAGCCTGCCAACGATATCATCTGCTCATAGGTTTGATTTGCTTTTTCAAACCGGCCAGCTTTTGTTTCGCTGATTCCCTTCAAGAAAAGATCGTTTATATCCTTTGTCTCAAGGAAGCTTTTTTCATAGTGGGATGCGGCATTCATAAAACTTTCCTTGGCCGATTCAAGACTGTAACCGGGCCCAGGAAATTCATAATAATGCCCCAGTGTTCTTTGTAATGCAGCCTTGTCTTTTTGAGATTGATAAATTTGGTCGAGATTCCTGGCCAAATCCTGAATTAAAGTTCCGGATGCTTCCTGATCCGCGAATAATTTGTTTAGACAGAAACTCTCAAAACTTTTCAGACTTTTCAGCTGGGCTGGGTCGAAGTGTTCCTTCAAACAGACCAGCTCTTTGAGGGCATCGAATGGATATGACCAATCATTTCCGCCTTGATTCATGAAATTATTCAGCAAGCGAAGGCCATCCCCGATTTTTTCCTGTGGTGTGGAACCGTACAGACCTCCGTACGGTTTCGGTGGTTCAGTATTTTGTGTTGAAACAGGCGATGTCGGAGAAGTCTGTTTTCTATAGAGCTGCTCAGGTTCCGGAATCGCAGGGATGGATGTGGCTGTCTTGTTTTTATCAACAGCCTTGGATTCATTTGTTCTTGTAAACCAAAAAGTAATTCCGCCGATTACAGGGATCGTGGATAAAAGGGCGAATAAATACTTTGGTTTTCTTTTTCGAGGTGGGATTGTCCGGAAAATTGCCGATCGCCGGCCCGAAATGACGGTATTGCGTTTAACGATATTTTTGTTACCGAACAGTTCTATTAATTCCTCGGCAAACAATTTGGCGCTTGAATAACGATTTTCAGCTTTGTATTCGACGGATTTTTTTATGATTCGTTTTAGTTGTTCTGCTATGGCAGGAGGAAGTCCGATTTGATCCAGCAGTTCCAAAGATTTTTCTATGTGATCATTAAACTTTTTTTCATGTACAAGTGTTGCAATAAGCGTAATCGTGTTTTCTCCTGAAATAAGCAATTGTCCCGTGAGTATTTGATAGAGACTGGCGCCGAGTGAATAAATATCCGCCTCGGGTCCCAATTTTTTTTGTCCTCCGGCTTGTTCCGGTGACATAAAGACGGGAGTTCCCAAAATAACCCCCGATTGCGTCAATGTTTCTTTGCCCGGCAAACGTGCGAGTCCAAAGTCTGCAACTGCGGCAATAAACTGGCCCTTAAGTTTTTCGAAATTAACTGTTACTGGAGAGATGCCGTCGATATCACCGCTGGCCCACCAGGGTCTAAGCATGATATTGGCCGGCTTGATGTCACGGTGGAGGAAACCGCGTTTGTGCATCAAATGCAATGCCTGAGCGGATTGCGCGATCAGGGGAACGGCCAAATCCCAGAGAATGCGGGCTCCAGGCGCTGCCTTTCTCAAGCGATCTAGATCATTGCCGCCCTCAATCAATTCCATCGCAAAAAAAGGATAAAATCCGCCGAAGCCCGTCTCGATTTTTCCTGTGCTGTAAACTTTGATAAGCCGTGGATCGTTAAATTGTGCCATCGCCTCGGATTCGCGTTTGAAACGCTCTAGGCCTTCGGAATCCAATGCCGAATCCGCAAGTACTTTGATGGCAACAGGTTTTCCATTTTCATCGATGGCGCGGAACACTTTTCCCATGCCTCCGCCAGCCAGATATTGAACATTTATAAATTTAGGTTTTCCAGTGATTTCTGAAATGAGCGAAGCCAGCCGTTGGGCAATTATTACATTCGGATCTTTGGAGCCAGTCATAGGCTCAAAAGCAGGTTGAGAGGGAGGCGCTCGGTATTCTTCTGGCCTGTTGGCCACCGTTTTATTTTCCAATTCCGGATGCGCCGCCGGAGTGCCAATCACCAGTTTGAAATTTCCGCCATTGACGGCGACGGAATCGGGAACACCCAGCAATGGTATTGGTTCAAAAATTTTTTTATCGATTTCAGGAAACCATTGATTAGAACGCCATTCCTGAAGAACGGCTATGAAATTCTGATCGTTGAATAGAAAACTGAAAGCATGATTGCGATTTATTGAGCCCTTCACCAAAGGAAAATTTCCTATTACCTTTTCATATGCGGCCTTGAGAAGTTGCAGCTCTTCATCAATGATGTTCTGACTCCCGTTTTGTTCCCGCCCTTTCTGTAATGTTTGTGCATAGGACTTTATTACCTCAAGCAAATGTTCCGCACCAAGACTTGCGGCTCGGATGGACTCAACGACAGACAACCCTTCGCGAACTTCCGGGACAGACGCAAAAGGTTTTAGATTGCTGAGGTAAACATCTAACATGGCCGGCCTTTGGCCTTTTCGTAATGACGAAAGATAAGCCGTCACTAAAGCTCGGGGTACTTCAGGACTATTCGGATTGGTCCTGGGTTTGACTGTGCTGTCGAGAAGATGCCAGTAATTTGAAGAATCTTCATTCAAATCCGGTTTGGGAGTCATCGTGATGTAAGGGATTTTCTTTTCTCTGAAAAGTTCCGTCAATCCCTGAGTGTGAAATCCTCCGGCAATGACAAATACGATATTTTGCCGGGATTGACGCGTTAGAGCTTCTATATTATAGGCCATATCCAGGTCTCGTTGGCGGGCGCAAAGATAATACTGAACGGCTGGTTCAAGTTGTGTGAATAGTCCTAATATTCGTCGAGAAAGTCGCAGGGGGCGTTTTTGTCTTTCCAATAAATCATCGATAGATTTCCAGAAAGCTATATTTTTGATATTTGTAAATTGCCGCACGAGCTCGCGATTTTCTTTATGAGAGAGGGATAATTGAGCTAATTTGAGAAGAAGATCAATGAAACGATCCGCTGCGATTACAATCTGTTCATCCTCTGAACGGGCTAAAGATGAATAAAGAGTTTGTTCGATCTCGTTTAATTGATCAAAAAAATGTCCGCCATTAAGTTCGCAGATTTTTTCAGGATGTTTCAGCATGTGAGGAAATTCTGAAAGATCCATCCCCGTTGATTTAGCTAATTGCTCAAGCAGCGCCAGATGAATGCCGAGTTTAGCCACATCTTTATCTAGAAGTTCGCGGCTGTGCCATAAATCGCGCAGCGGCTTAGAAAATATTTTGTCTTTCAGCACATTCAATTCCTTCTGCGCCGCGAACAAATCGGTCAAACAAAAATTCTGATTTTTTCTAAATTGATGATAGGACGAAATATTTTTTTGATAGGTTACCGGGTTATCGATTCCGAAGAGTCGCGCGCGTTTGTTCGAATTGATAGCATAAAATTCAGCGCCGTCAATCTTGCCGTCGCGCATGAATGAGTTCGATATTTTTCGGGTGATTTCTGCCTGAGGAAATGCTCTGAAAAGAACCGGAATTATTTCGCCCGGTTCATGTCCTTCCAGAGCGATATTTATCGGGCGCGTAATTCCAAGTTGCTTAAATACTTTTTGGAAATATTCCAGAGTGGCAATAATGTTGGTTTGGCTCTGGTTATTCTGATGGACTTCCTGAAGTAAAATTACAAGACGTTCCTCTTCGTTAAATGTTTCTTTCTGATCCGGGTAAGTCCATGTTTCGTTCAGCGCGCAAATGTGCGGAGAAAGTCCTGAGAAAATATCCGTTTTGAACAGGGTGGGGGTGGAATCCGAAACTTGCTGGGCAAAAGCAGCAGTAATTGAGCTCGTGATGAAAATTAAGGTAAAAACAGCGGCAAAAAATTTTGATTTGAATATGTAGGACGGTGAGGAGTGTATTCTCATATGAAGCAAAAATATAACATATTCCAGCTAAAAGTTGACTAATTGGTATATTTTTTTTAACGCATGTCCAATTTTGTTACACTATTTATTTCTAGGTAGGGTTGGCTTTTTAATGAAATAATGTATAACACAATGTAATGCAATAAAGACAATACAAAAGAAAAGTATTTATAACATGCTATAATAATGAATAGGTGTGCTAAATAGGTGTTCACATAACGGGAGCGATTGAGAAATGGCAAATAGACAGGGAAGTTCATATCAGTTTGCACATGTTTTTTCCTTAATAATTCCCTGCATCATTTTCTCAGCATTGTTTTTTTTGCCGATCACTTTTGTGATCGCGCTTCCGAACGGTGAACAGGTTGAAGATGGTTCCGCGACTTTTGAACGTCCGAACGACTCCACATTAAATATCACCACTTCCGATAAGGTGGTTATCCGCTGGAATAATTTTGATATTGCATCGCATGAAATGGTGAATTTTATTCAGCCCTTTTCTTCTTCTGTTGCTCTCAACCGTGTCATGTCTGGAGAAATGACAACAATCGCCGGTGCGCTCAACGCAAATGGCGGCGTGATTGTCGTTAACCCTGCGGGAATTTCAATTTCAGAATCTGCCCGCATTAACGTAGGGAGTTTGATTGCATCGGCTCTCAATATTTCCAACGAAGATTTCATGAATGGAAATTATAATTTTATCAAATCGGAAAATTTACCCGCCGGTCTCATTATCAATCACGGACAAATTTCTGTTTCGGCTGAAGGTCTGGCCGGACTTTTTGGCGGCGCTGTGGCGAATGATGGAAAAATTGTTGCGCAAAAAGGAAGCATTGTCATGGCGTGCGGTGAACGCATCACAGTCACATTTGCAAGCAGGGGTTTGATGAGTCTCGTAAGCGTTGTTATTCCGGAAGGTGTTAAATTGGCTGGACCTGCCGGCGCGGAAGCTGGCGTATTTAATTCCGGAGAATTGTCGGCTGCAGGCGGCAAAGTAATTTTAACCGGCAAACAGGTGAATGATATTTTTGATTTGCTCGTCAACCAGTCTGGAGTGATAAAGGCGAATTCCTACGTAGAACACACCGACGGCACCATTGAACTTATTGCGATCAACGGGACACTCAGACATTCTGGAGTAACAATGGCCAATGGTACGGAATTTAACGCGGATGCCGGAACTATTATTATCCAAGGGAAAGATGTTGAGCTTTCTGGAACCGTAACCGCCGAAGCTCAGCCGGGGGGGGGCCATGGGGCAATCGACATTACTGCGGATAATAATGTTCATATCGCAGGCGATCTTCATACCGCCGCAAGAACCGTTGCTGTGAAAGCAGGGCATCAGTTTATTCAGGATGTCGGTACCCAGTTTGATCAAACCGCCGGGGATATGACCATTCACGCCGGAGGGGATGTACACATGGCCCACGTAGTCGCTGCGGGTGATATGCAGGTAACCTCTGACACCGGCAGCATTCTGGAATCAGCTCCCGGAGGCTCACAACTTTTGGCAAGCCGTTTGACCTTAGCCGCGGCATCTGCCGGTGAGGGGATCGGCTCGACGGTGAATCCGCTGAACACTGAAGCTGACTCTTTATTGTTACACGCCGGGTCGGGTGGAAGTTACATCCACGAGCTGTCAAATTTGGTGTTGCAGAGTTTGGAAATGGAACAGGATTCATCGCTGTTTTTGATGGCTAATGGCAGCCTTACGTTGTCCGGTCCGCTGATTACTTTTGGCACAGGTGTGATTGACCTCACGGCTAACGCCGACGCAACTGGTTCGGGTGATTTGACGCAAAATCCCGGTGCGGATATGCACTCCTCCGGAGCTCCAATTCGTCTGACTATTGGCAACGGAGTAACGGGAGCCGGAAGCATGCATCTTGGCAAGGTGAGCGCCGGAACCGGTGAAATTATACTGACAGTTTCTGAAGGATCGATTTTAGGTACAGCAGATCAGGAACCATTATTAATAGCAGGCTCAATTGATATCCGCGGGCCCCCGGCCTCTAGCGCCAATACTTTGGGAACCATTTCTGTACAAGGAGATTTAAATTTATATGGAAAATGGATAGCTGATAACAATGCAATCTTAACCCTCTCTGGATCATGGACCAATCACGGACAATTTAATCCTGTTACGTCTACTCTGATACTAACCGACGCCTCAAAAACTTCGACCATTTACGGCGACAATACTTTTTATAATTTCACTTCGACCACCCCGGACAAGAAAATTTATTTCGAGGCCGGGCGAACCCAGACCGTTTTGGGCGGGGTCATGATTGAGGGTGTTCCGGGACATTTGATCGAACTCCGGTCAACTGATATGGGCGGTGAACGGTGGCGTTTGGACTCGCGGGGTACTGTGTCAGTTCGATACGTTTTTCTCGGTGACGCATGGAACCTTTCCTCGACCGAAATTAAGGCCCTTCCGTCGAACAGTTATGGCAACAATATTGGTTGGGACACCGACCCGGTTTGGGATGGCGGAGGTGTCACTGAGAACTGGTCAGATGCCGCCAATTGGGACACAAATGTTGCACCCATCTCGACGGATACCGTTACGTTTAATGCGACTTCTGTGAAGAACTCAACCGTAGATTCTGGATGGATTCCCGGTACAGTAGCCAACCTCACCATCACAACAGGCTACACCGGCGTAATTACTTTGGCCCGGTCATTAACGGTGAATACGGCTTATAGCCAAAGCACAGGTACCTTTAATTCTGATGGACAAACCCTCGATATCAATGGAAGTTTCACTCTAACCGGAGGCTCATTTACCGCGCCTATTACCAATTTCTTCCTTGCCGGGAACATGACGGTAAGCGGAAGCGGTTCATTCTTACATGGTTCTGGCACTATGATTTTTGATGGGACAACCGGCACCATCGATGTACCGGCCGGAACCAGCTTCAATCATGTTACCTTCAATAACACCAGCACCAAATCAATCACTAATTCCTTTAATGTGCTTGGAGATTTGAACAAGCAGAACAGTGGTAGTGTTCAGGCTGCGGGCTCTGCAGACCCCACAATTACACTTTCCGGGAATTTTGTCATGAGTGGCACCGGAAGTTTTGGATCCAATTCTACTACGTCTGACATGTTTTTAACTTTCACTGGCGGTATCAATCATAATTTGACTATTTCCGCGGGTTCCGGAACTTTTAGTGCAAAAGTCATTATTGGAGCGGGGGAAACGATGACGCTGCTGAGTAATTTAACTTCATCCTATAGCCAGACGGGTGCAGGAAATGATGCTGTGAACATTACCGGAGGAACATTAGAAACGAATAATTTTATCCTCGTCTTGAACGGTAACTACAATCAAACCGCCGGGACATTTAACGGTGGAAGCGGAGCGCATGATTTTAATGGGACGTGGTCATTGTCGGGAACGGGAGTTTTCAACGCGAGCTCTGGGGCGATGACTGTTGCCTCCACCTTTACAGTGAGTGGAGGAACGTTTAACGCGGGAACGGGAACGGTGACTTTTGACGGAGGCGTCGCCACGCTGACTTTGGGCGGGATCACGCTCAATCACGTGATATTCAATTCCACATCCACCAAGTCTCTGACGGGAAATATGACGATCGCGGGAAATCTGACCGTGCAGGGAACGGGATCGGTTACTGAAGTGTCGTTGGCCACGCCGATTTTGACATTGAACGGGAATTATTCTCAGACGAGCGGAACATTTGGCAGTGCGAATCTGACGCTTAAATTTGGTGGCAGCATCAGTCACACACTTTCCGTGACTGCTGGAACATTCCAGCCGAAATGGGTGATAGACAGCGCGACTGAAACGGTGGTGATTGCCAGTCCGACCGTGACTATTGGAAGTCCGGGAACGTTAACGATGTCGGCGGGACAGTTGGATGTGAACACGCGGACATTGACGTTGAATAACACCTTCACGCTTTCAGGCGGAAGTGTGACGGTGAACGCGGTAGGAGGGGGGCAATTGCAGGTGGCATCGACCTTCACACAATCGGGCGGCAGCATCGACAATGTGAATTTCAGCGGGACATCGACAGTGACCTTAACGCAAACCGCGGGTCAGTTGGGGAATGTGACATTTTCAAATACAAGCGGGACAAAGACGCTGGCGGTGAGTGGGAATGAATTTACGATTACCGGAAATGTGTTGAAGACAGGAGCCGGAACGGTGAGTTCGAGTGCTGCCGTGATCTTGAGACTGTCGGGGAATTTTTCAATGTCCTCGGGAATTTGGGGGAATACGAATCTGACGTTGAAAGTGACACCGGCGGTGCACACGTACGATCAGACGGGAGGAACTTTTGATGGCAAACTGCTTTTGGATGCGGCAGGGCAGGCGATCAATTTGAACACGAATTTTACGGGAGGAACGAACGCAACGATTACAATTAGTGACGGCTTGTTGGATACGGGAACCAGCGCGGTGATATTGAACAATAGTTACAGTCAAACGGGAGGAACATTTAATGGGGGAAGCGGAGCGCATGATTTCAACAGCACCTGGTCGCTATCGGGGACCGGAATTTTCAACACGGGCTCGGGAATAATAACCCTTGCCTCCACCTTTACGGTGAGTGGAGGAACATTTAACGCGGGAACGGGAACGGTGACTTTTGACGGAGGCGCCGCCACACTGACGATGGGCGGGATCACGCTCAATCACGTGATATTCAATTCGACATCCACCAAATCCCTCGCGGGTAATTTTTCAACCACAGGAGACATTACCAAATTAGGCATAGGAACAGTCACACAGTCAACCGGAACACCGATTATTACCCTGGGCGGAAGCTTCTCTCTAGTTGCTGGAACTTTTGGATCGTCAAGTATCACTTTGGAAATGACAGGTGCTGCCGCGCATAGTTTCAGTTTTACCACGGGAGCAGTTTTCGCTGTAAACAGCTGGCATTTGGATGCGGCAGAAGATGTGGTGAATTTGGCGGCGAATTTTACACAGAATAGTGGAACATTGAATATCAATGGAGGAACATTTAATACGGCAGGATTTGTTCTGACACATAACGGTAACTACAATCAAACCGCCGGGACATTTAATGGGGGAAGCGGAGCGCATGATTTTAATGGGACGTGGTCATTGTCGGGAACGGGAGTTTTCAACGCGAGCTCTGGGGCGATGACTGTTGCCTCCACCTTTACAGTGAGTGGAGGAACGTTTAACGCGGGAACGGGAACGGTGACT
>JACROU010000081.1 GCA_016214265.1 Candidatus Omnitrophota bacterium | reverse complement strand
GGCAATCTATATTCCGCGCTGCCGAAAGCCGGGAAGCGGGAAGCGAGCTGGAGCGTGCTCAAGCTCAATTACCGGGAGGGGAAGCAATTGAGAGAAGCGGCAAACACACTGACGGAAGAAGAGAAGCGGGATGACGAAGGCCAGATCTTATTTTATGAGCGGGTATTTGGCGGCGACGTGGGCGAAAAACATCTGGGAATGATTTATTCCGCGCTGCCGAAAGCCGGGAAGCAGGAAGCGCACTGGAGCGTGCTCAATCTTAATTACCGGGAGGTGAAAAAGCTGAGGGAGGCGGCAAACACACTTACGGAAGAAGAGAAGCGGGATGACGAGGGCCAGATCGCATTTTACGAACGGGTATTTGGCGATGAGGTGGGCGAGAAACATTTGGGCAATCTATATTCCGCGCTGCCGAAAGCCGGGAAGCGGGAAGCGAGCTGGAGCGTGCTCAAGCTCAATTACCGGGAGGTGAAGCAATTGAGAGAAGCGGCAAACCTCAGGCTGGAGGAACTGAAAGAGGGGTATAACACTCGCGAAGGACAAAATCAGTTTTATGAGGAAGTGTTCGGAAATGAGAGGCCGCATGAAATGGATCAGACAGGTATTCATTCCGCGCTTCCCAATGTAGTGAAACAAGCTATGACGAATTGGCGCTATCGGCCTCTCGGCGAAGTTGCCGGCGCATCGCTGGGCGCTGCCGAGAAATTTGCGGGCGGGATTTATCCGTTCTGGATGTACACAAGCTCGCTTTATCCAAAGGCGGCAAAAACGGTTTCTGCGATGGGTGGATTTTCGGTGACAATCAAAACCAGCGACAATTTCAATCTGGCGGCGGAGAAGGAATATCTGCGTGACAAGCCGCGAGCTGTTTCGGTGGTGCTTGATCGGACCGGACGCATTTGTGACAATCAAAAAATTGGCGCGTGAGCTTTATGAAAAACCCGGTGTTCGATTGACGCAATCGGTTCTGCAAAAAAGAATGACGATTGAAGCGCCGGCGAGTTTTATCAATCAGCTGGGTCCGGTGGCGAATGCCCAGATTTTGGAAATTCCTTCGCAAGATGAACTTGCTGCGATGAAGATTGCGCCGCAGGAATTGAATGCCTACGCGTTGGTTCACGCGGCGTCGCTCGGACGGGTGGAAGGGAACTTGGCGGATCCGATGATCAAGCCCTTCCGCACCAACATCGAGCGTGATTCGATCACCGGAATATTTCGACTGGTCCGCAATTCGCTCGCCGAACGCATCGCATTCCTCGAAGCCTCAATCGCCGCTTCCCGAAAAATTCTCGCCGCGGCGTAATATCAGGTCGTTGACATTGATCCGGAGCTGTGTTAATTTTTAATACAGAGAGAGGAGGGTGTTATGGGACGATATCCTGTGAGTATTAGTTTCGAAGCGAAAGAATTAAAACAGTTGGATCGTTTGGCCAAGCTGTTTCATCAGACCCGTTCTGCATTTTTAAAGGCGGCGCTCGCCGATTACGTTCGAAAGCTGGAGTTTGAGCGCCTTCATCAATTAGGTTCTGCGATTGCGCAGGGCAAGGGGTATTTTACAGACGAAGACATTTTCAGGATTGTTTCATGAAGGTGGTTGTTGATACGAACGTCCTTATTTCAGCGTTTTTGACGCGGGGAACCTCGAAAGAGGTTCTGGATTTTGTTCTCTCGGAAAAAATATGTTTTGTCTCGCCGTACATTTTAGATGAGTTCAAAAGAATCCTTTTTTCGAGAAAATTTGAATTTCCCGCCTCGCTCATTGAGAAATTCGTTTCTCACATCTGCAAATTCAGTATTATCTCAAAAGAAGATCCGGGATTAGAAGTTGACTCTCCGGATCCGAATGACCGTAAAATCCTGGCTCTTTGCCAGACGATCAAAGCCGATATTTTTGTTACCGGAGATGCAGAATTGATTGCATTAAAGAAGATTGGATCAACACACATCGTCCGCCCGGTTGATTTTTGGAAGATTACAGCGCATCTTCGTTCGTAAAATTCTTCAAAATTTCAAATTAATTCGTGCTTGCATGACTAATTTGTGATACTTTTTTAGTGAGAGATGTCATCCTGAGTGAGCGGAATAGGTGCCAGGTTCATGAACCTGGCACCTATTCCGGTTCCCGGGTCAAGCCCGGGATGACAGAAAAGAAGAAAGGAACAGTAAACGAATGGACGAGGCAATCTTCAAATTTATTGAAGATCAAAAATTAATCGCGATGGTTCGCGTGACGCAGGTGGAAGACACGGAAAAAGTGGTCGGCGCCATAAAAAAGGGCGGCATTCGCGTGATTGAAATTTCAGAGACCGTTCCCAATGCCTATAAATCGATTGAGGCGTTGTCGAAAGACGCCGAGTTGCTTGTCGGCATCGGAAACGTACTGAACGGCGAGGATGCCCAGCGCGCCATTAATTCTGGTGCCAAATTTATTTCCTGCCCCTTCACTTCTGATGAAATCGTGAGCGTTGCAAAGAATAGCAACGTGCTGGTCATGCAAGGAGCTGCGACGCCGACCGAAGCGGTTTTTGCTCAAATTGATCTTGCCGCGGAGTTCATCCGGATTTTTCCGGCGGATCTTTTGGGAGGCGCGGAATACATCAGGCGTTTGCGCTCCAATTTTTCTTTTCTCAAAATGATTCCGCAGGGCGGTATTACTGTGGAGAATGTGCTGGATTATTTAAAAGGCGGTTCCTCGGCGGTAGCGCTTGGCGGTACGCTGGTTGAGAAAAGTTGGATTCGCAGTCATGACTGGGATCAAGTGACGGCCCGCGCGAAACAATTTGTTGAAAAAGTCGAAAGTCTGAAAGTCGTCCGTTAATTTTCCTGTTCCTTCACGGAAGGGGCAGTTATGAAGACGTTATCTTTTGACAGACCTGCCTTCCAGGATGTGGAATGGGCACTGAAGCGCGAGTGGCTTGAGACCAACGGGCTCGGAGGATACAGTTCCTCCACGTTGATTGGCGCCAATACGCGCCGCTATCACGGGCTTCTAGTTGCCGCCACTAAGCCGCCGCGGGCCCGATACGTTCTGGTCTCCGGCCTTGAAGAAACCCTTTTCATCGATAATCAAAAGTATGACCTCTCCACAAATATTTATCCCGACGTCATTTATCCGAAAGGTTATGAGAATCTTTCAAAATTTCTGCTGACGCCGTTTCCCACATTTCTTTTTCATATCGACGATATCCTGATCGAGAAAACGGTGTTCATGGTTTATGACGAAAATACAACCGTCGTCAGTTACCGTTTGCTGACTGGCGAGGCTGAGCGGGTACGGCTTGAATTGCGTCCCAAAATTGCGTACCGGGATTTCCACAGCCTGGCTTCCGAAAATTTAAATCTCAACACACAAATTCAGGTGCGAAAAGGCGAGGTGTCGCTTTCTCCGTATCCGAATCTTCCGCCGGTTTATTTTTATCACAATGCCGCGGTGACGGATAAATCTGCGTACTGGTACAAAAAAGTAGAGTACCCGGAGGAGAAGGAACGAGGTTTCGATTATCAGGAGGATTTGTTCAGTCCCTGCGCTCTGATCTATTCATTTTTGAATCAGGGTGAAATTTATTGTATCGCATCAACGCAGAAAAAAGAATCAATCAAAGTTGAAGAGCTCCGGTTCCGGGAAGAAAAGCGCCGCAGCAGTCTGGAGGCGCCAGTTGAAATTCAGAAGGATGAAATTCAAATGTTGTGGCGTCAATCAAGTCAATTTATTGTGCGTGCGAAAGATGGTCTCAAGCATGTGATTGCGGGATATCATTGGTTTGAGGATTGGGGACGCGATACGTTCATCGCGCTTCCGGGACTTGCGTTGGTGACCGGCCGTTATCAAACCGCCAAAGAACTTCTTTCGGTTTATTCCGGTTTCATCAGTCAGGGAATGATTCCCAACCGGTTTCCAGATCTTGAAGAAAATCCTGACTATCATGAATATTATCTTGAGACCGAGGACAGTGAGACGGTGATGCGCGAATTTTATCCCGCGCTCAAAAAAATCATCAAGCATTATAAGGAAGGCACGCGCCACGAAATCCGGATGGATAAGGACGGGTTGCTGACGGCGGGGGATGAGCACACACATTTGACATGGATGGACGCTTCGATCGGTGATCAGCCAGTTACTAGCCGGCATGGAAAAGCCGTGGAGGTGAACGCGCTCTGGTACAATGCCCTCAAAATTATGGAATTTTTTGGGTCGCTGTTTAAGGATGAAAACGAAGGCGGTATTTTCCGTGACCTGGCGTTTCAGACCAAAGAAAGTTTCAACGAAACTTTTTGGGATAAGCGCACTGAAAGTTTGTTCGATGTGGTACGGGCTGATTTCAAGGATGATTCTGTGCGGCCCAATCAAATTTTCGCGATCTCGCTTCCGTTTCCTGTTTTGAATCAAACCCGGTGGAAAGCAGTGCTGAAAAAAGTGGAGGACGATTTGCTTACTCCGGTCGGACTTCGAAGTTTATCTCCGAAATCTCCGGATTATTGCGGCGTGTATACCGGCGGCCCGTACGAGCGTGACCGGATATACCATCAAGGTTGTGTCTGGCCGTGGCTGATGGGTGCGTTTGTGGTCGCGTCACTGAAGGCCTTTGGACGGACGAAAAATGTAAAGCTCCGCCTGATGAAGATTTTGGATGTCATGCTGACCCACATTCAGGATTCCGGACTGGGGTTTTATCCCGAGATTTTCGATGGGGAAGCGCCTCACCAAGCCCGCGGTGCGATTGCCCAGGCCTGGAGCGTCTCGGAGCTCCTAAGAGCGTATATGGAGCTGGTTAAGGATGAGCTTAAGATCGAAAAAGCGCGGGAATTCGTTTTGCGGTAGCCATTTAGAACGTCTCTTGCTATAATCCACGTTTACTTTCTTATTATCAGGTGTCATCCCGGATAGCACAGCGAGCGAAGCGAGCAGGCGTGATCCGGGAGCCAATCGTATTAGGTGCCAGGTTCATGAACCTGGCACCTAATTTCTGGATTCCCGTTTGTTCGGGAATGACATAAAGGAGCTTTTATGAAAATGCGTGGCGCTAATATTTTAGTGGAATGTTTAAAACGTGAGGGTGTGGAAACGATCTTCGGTTATCCCGGAGGCGCCATACTTCCTGTATTTGACGCACTTTATGATGCGGATATCAAATTAGTATTGGTGCGTCATGAGCAGGGTGCGGCTCATATGGCCGACGCCATGGGACGTGTGACAGGAAAGCCGGGTGTGTGTCTGGCTACCTCAGGCCCTGGCGCCACGAATTTAGTGACGGGAATCGCGACGGCCTACATGGATTCTTCCCCGATGGTGGCGATTACCGGCCAAGTGCGCAGTTATCTGATCGGCAACGATGCGTTTCAAGAAGCCGATGTGGTGGGCATCACGCGCCCCATTACCAAACACAGTTATTTGGTGAAAGATGTGAATCAGCTGGCCCGTGTGACTCGCGAAGCGTTTTATATCGCCCGTACCGGACGTCCCGGCCCTGTGCTGATCGATGTGCCCATCGATATTGCGCAAACCGAAACGGAGTTTGTGTATCCGGAAAAAATCGATATCCGCGGTTACAAGCCAAAAATGATTCAAACTCCAGAAAATCTGGATCAGGCCCTCGAAATGGTTCATGCCTCGAAGCGGCCGGTGCTGTACGTGGGACATGGAGCGATTATTTCCAATGCATCGAAAGCGCTGACGGCATTTGCGCGCAAGGCCGGTATTCCGGTGACTACCACGCTGCTTGGACTGGGCGCATTTCCGGAAGACGATCCACTATCACTCAGAATGCTGGGGATGCACGGAACCTATTACGCCAGTCACGCGGTGCAGAATTGCGATCTCTTGATCGCGGTGGGCGCGCGTTTCGACGACCGTGTGACCGGACAAGTTTCAACGTTCGCTCCGAAAGCGAAAATCATTCATTTTGATGTGGATCCTTCGTCCGTGTCGAAAAACGTGAAAGCCGATTGTTATGTGATTGGCGACGCGCGTCACATTTTGGAAATATTGACAAAAAATGTGCGCAAATTAAATATCAGTAGTTGGCTTGATCAACTTGCGGAATGGAAACTCAAACATCCACTGACGTATACGCAGGGTGAGCACGAGCAATTGAAATCCCAATTTGTGATTGAAGAAATTTCCCGACATTGCGGCCGCGGTACGGTGGTGACCACGGAAGTGGGACAACATCAGATGTGGACAGCGCAGTTCTGGAATTTCACCGAGCCGCGCACCAATATCACGAGTGGCGGACTGGGAACGATGGGATTCGGTTTTCCCTCGGCGATTGGGGCCTGTTTTGCGCGTCCCGGAGAAGATGTGTGGTGCATCGCCGGTGATGGCAGTATTCAGATGAATACTCAGGAGCTTGCGACCGCCGTGGATCATCAACTTCCCGTGAAAGTGGCGATTTTGGATAACGGTTATTTAGGAATGGTGCGTCAGTGGCAGCAGATTTTCTATGACAAACGTTATTCGTATTCTTATCTTCCGGGTCCGGATTATGTGAAGCTGGCGGAAGCTTATGGCGCGCTGGGACTTCGTGCGACGAAAAAGCATGAAGTAGCCGATGTGATTAAAAAGGCCCAGGATTATAAGGGCCCTGTGCTGCTTCATTTCAAAGTGAAGAAGGAAGATAACGTGTTTCCCATGGTGCCGGCTGGCAAATCAAATTCTGAAATGATTGAAGGAATGGCGTAAAAAACAGCTTTCAGCTGTTAGCCATCAGCGATCAGCAAGGCTTTAGGCTGAGAGCTGAAAGCTGACGGTTGAGCGCTAACTTTATTAAAGGAGTTCATTATGCAACACGTAATTTCGGTATTGGTTGAAAATCACTTCGGCGTGCTGGCGCATGTTTCCGGATTATTTTCTTCACGAGGCTTCAACATTGACAGTTTGGCGGTGGGAGAGACTGACGACCCGACTATTTCCCGCATGACGATTGTGGCTAAGGGCGACGACCGCATTCTCGATCAAATTATGAAACAGCTCGACAAGCTGGTGGATGTGGTGAAAGTGATTGATTTGACTAAGGACGAAATGATTTCGCGTGAACTCGCGCTGTGTAAAGTGAGCGCGCCCGCGCCTGTTCGTTCGGACGTGATTCAAGTGGTGAACACATTTCGCGGTAAAATCGTGGACGTGAATCCGAAGACTATCACGGTTGAAATTACCGGGACGGAAAGCAAAATCGATGCGATGCTTGAACTGTTGCGTCCGTTTGGAATTCGGGAAGTTGTGCGCACCGGTCTTGTCGCGATGAGTCGTGTATCCGATGGTTATAAAGTTCCACCGCCACCGGCTGGTGTTTATCCCGAATCCAATATTGAAAATTTGGAATCGAATGGGAAGAAGAAAACCAAGAAAAAGAAGTTAGCCAAGTCCAAGAAGTAATTCGAAAGGAAAAGAAAATGGCAAAAGTTTATTACGAGAAAGATGCGGACTTAAATTTATTGAAAGGCAAGAAAGTCGCCATTATCGGCTACGGCATTCAAGGCCGGGGACAGGCGCTGAATTTGCGCGACAGTGGAATTGATGTCATCATCGGTCAGCGCAAACCGAGCAAGGCTTATGATCAGGCCCTCGAAGATGGTTTCGAGCCGGTTTCCGCCAGTGAAGCGGCGCGGCAGGCGGATCTGATTCAGATCTTGACTCAGGATCACGTTCAGCTTGACGTTTACGAAAAGGAAATTAAACAGCATTTGACGCAAGGCAAAGCTCTGGTTTTTTCGCACGGGTTCAATATTCACTTTGGCTACATCAAGCCGCCGAAGAATGTGGACGTGTTTTTGATCGCGCCCAAAGGCCCAGGTGCTTTGGTGCGTTCGCAATTTGTTGAAGGAAAAGGCGTGCCGTGCTTGATCGCGGTTCAGCAGGATTTCACTGGCAAAGCCAAGCAGTTGGCGCTCGCGCACGCGAAAGCGATCGGCGGAACGCGCGGTGGTGTGATCGAGACAACCTTCAAAGAGGAAACTGAGACGGATCTTTTCGGCGAGCAGGTTGTTCTTTGCGGCGGAGCGAGTGAGCTTATCCGTGCCGGATTCGAGACTCTCGTAGAGGCCGGTTATCAGCCCGAAATCGCGTATTTCGAATGCTTGCATGAGCTGAAACTGATTACCGATGCTATATTTGTATCAGGAATTAAGGGAATGCACCGCCGGGTTTCGGATACGGCCGAATATGGCGATTATTCGCGCGGCCGCAGAATTATTACGGAAAATACCCGCAAAGAGATGAAGAAAATTCTTTCGGAGATTCAATCCGGTGCGTTTGCGAAAGAGTGGATGGATGAGAATAAAAACGGCCGGGTGAATTACACGAAAATGCGGGAGCGGGATGACAATCATTTGATCGAAAAAGTTGGCGAAGAGTTGCGTAAGATGATGCCGTGGATTCAAGATTCCTCGGGTGCTCAAAGCGCGCTTAGCGTCGGAAAAAGATAAAATCGTGATCCGTGAACCGTGGTTCGTGATCCGATTTGCGGTCCACGGTTCACGGAGCACGGAGCACAAAAATGAAAAAAAGAAAAATTAGCATATTTGACACCACACTGCGGGACGGCGAGCAATCGCCGGGCGCGTCGCTGACTCCGGTTGAAAAGCTGGAAATTGCCAAACAGCTGGAACGCCTCAACGTGGATGTGATCGAAGCCGGTTTTCCTGCCGCCTCCTCCGGCGAAATCGAAGCGATTCAGAAAATTTCCAAAAAAGTCAAAAGACCCGTGATTTGCGGATTGGCCCGAATGATTAAACGCGACATTGATGCGGTCCGCGAAGCACTGAAATTCGCGAAACGCAAACGCATTCATGTCTTTTTAGCCACCAGCCAGATTCACCGTGAACACAAACTCAAAAAAAGCAAAGAGGAAATTTACGATATCGCCGTCCAGCATATCCGCGAGTGCAAAAAATATTTTGATGAGATAGAATTTTCTCCGGAAGATGCCAGTCGCACCGAACGCGAGTTTCTGACGGAAGTCGTCCGCCGCGCGATTGACGCGGGGGCTACGACCGTGAATGTTCCGGATACGGTGGGCTACGCTATTCCTCAGGAATTCGGCGATCTCATTCGCTTTCTGATTCGCACTAATCCTAAACTGGGCAATAAAGTCGGACTTTCGGTTCACTGCCACAATGATTTAGGGCTGGCGGTTGCTAATTCGCTGGCCGCGATTCAGGCGGGCGCCACTCAAGTGGAATGTACGGTGAACGGTATCGGTGAGCGGGCCGGAAACGCGTCAATCGAAGAAATCGCGATGGCGATTGATACGCGCGCCGATCTCATGGATTGCTATACCGATATTAATCTGAAAGAAATTACGAAAAGTTCGCGACTGGTTTCTTATCTGACCGGCATGGTGGTTCAGCCGAACAAGGCGATTGTGGGCCGCAACGCGTTCAGTCACGAGTCCGGTATTCATCAGGACGGTGTGCTGAAACTGCGTCAGACTTATGAAATTATGGATCCGAAGACGGTAGGGCTGGAAGGCAGCGAGATTATTCTCGGTAAACATTCCGGCCGGCACGCATTAAAAGAACGGCTGAAAAAATTGGGCCTGGATTTGAACGCCAAAGAAATGGAACGGGCGTTTGAACGGTTTAAAGATCTGGCCGACAAGAAAAAATACGTGTTTGATCAAGACATCGAGCGTTTGGTCGAAGACGAAGTCACCGATGTGCCGATGCTGTGGGAGCTTGCGTATCTGGATACGCGCAGCACGACGGGGCAGGTGCCGACGGCGACGGTACGTT
>JACROU010000085.1 GCA_016214265.1 Candidatus Omnitrophota bacterium | reverse complement strand
TTCAGCTTTCCGAATATTTGCAGGCTGAAAAAGATTTCATCGATGCGAAAACGCAATATGCTGAAGCGGTTGTGGATTATTACAAAATGCGTATTTCGTTAAATCGAGCGATTGGTGAAAAAGATCTCCTTCAGGTTGAGGGGAACCCCTTTTCAAGGAAGTAAAAGGAGCTCGTATGACGGATCAGAAGGATTTGCCGCAAAGCGGTTCAGACGGTGGAAATGAAAATGACAGGCCGCTATATTTTAGCAAGTACCCATTTATTAATTTCCCCAAACTCATTAATATTGTCGGCTCATTAGTTGCTAAAGCGATAAAATTCCTCGAACCTTTCGGAAATTTAATTAAAGAAAAATGCCCTTGGATAGTCCCTTACAAAAAACCCATTATCGTTGTCGTTATCATCCTCTTTTTTGGTTTGCTTATCATTCCGCAGTTCTTTGCCAAAAAAGACACTGGGATGAAACACACAAAACAGGAAACGCCCGGCCAGGGTGAAATGGAGGGCAAAGAGGGCGGGGCTCAGGAAGCCGTCGCCGTCAAAGTTTTTCCTGTGAAACGGTTTAATTATGAAGACTCGTTGAAAAGTCTTGGGACAGTTAAAGGTGCGATCGAGTTTAAACTTAGTTTTGAAGTTCCGGGCGTAATCAATTCCATCAACTATCGAGAGGGTGAGCATTATGAAGAAGGTGCGCTCCTCATCTCTCTGAAGCAGGACGACATTCTACTAAATTTGAAACGGGCTCAAGCGAATTCAAATAAGGCTCAGACCGCTTACAAAATTGCTCAGGAAAAATTGAAAGAGCATGAAAAATTATTTACGATTGGTGCGATTCCAGCGACAACTTTAGATCAGGTGAAGCTTGAACTGGAGAGCGCACAATATGAGGCGGAGGCCTCTCAACTTGAAGTAAAAGCCCAGGAGGCAACGCTTGAGAAAACAAATCTTTATGCTGTCTCGGATGGGATGATCGGTGAGTTGAATGTGGAGGAGGGGGAGGCTATAACACCAAATTCGCTGGTAGGAACTCATGTTTTCACAGAATATGTTTTAATCGAGTTCGGCGTTGTTGAAAGAGAAGTAAACAAGCTTGCGCTGGGGCAAAAAGCGCGTGTGTTTGTGGATGCCTATCCAGACAAAACGTTCGAAGGAACGGTTGAAAATATTTCTCCTGTTGTCGCCGGCACATCAAGAACAGCCACGGTGCGTGTTCGCGTTGAGAATCCTGAAGGCTTGCTGCTTCCTGGTATGTTTGCTCGAGTTAAAATTCTGATTTATAACAAGAAAAATGCGATTGTTGTCCCCACTGAAGCGGTGCTGGGGAAAAAAGAGGAAGCTTATCTTTTTGTGGTGGACCCAAAGGCCAACACAGCTTCGAAGAAATCTGTAAAAATCGGTTATCAGCGTGAGGATTATACTCAAATTGATTCGGGTATAAATGACGGGGATCTTGTAGTCATTCATGGTTATGAAAAGCTAGAAGACGGCAGTAAAGTTAAAGTTTTGGAAAAACAAGAATTGCAGCTTTAGACGCAGGATTTTCATCCCGCCCAACACGCTATCCTAAGCTATCGTGTATACTTAAGAATGAACTTCGAGGTGTGTAATGACATTAACGGAATTCACACTTAGCCGTCGTGTGACGGTAATCATGATTGTGCTGGGAATAGTGCTATTGGGATTTATTGCTATTTCCCGCACGAAACAACAACTGTTTCCCACCATTACGTTTCCGCAAATTACGATCGTTACTGAATACGCCAACGCCGCTCCCGAGGAAATTGAAACTCTCGTTACCAAGCCGATTGAAGAGGTGCTAGGTTCTGTCAGCGGACTTAGAAAAATGATCTCGGTCTCGCGTGAAGGCAAGAGCATGATCACTATCTCCTTCAGTTGGGGAATTGATATCGATTTCGCCTCTCTGGCCGTCCGCGAAAAGATCGATTTGGTTAAAGAGAAGCTGCCAAAAGAAGCCAGCGATCCTCAAGTCGTCAAGTTTGATCCTCTGGCACGCCCCATCATGATTTTGTCTGTTACCGGGCCATTAAAGTTGATGGATCTTAAAATGATCGCTGAAAAAACGTTGAAAGATAATCTTGAGAAAGTTGACGGTGTCGCTTCCGCTGGATTAAGCGGCGGCGTTGACCGGGAAATTGTGATTGAGGTAGATCAGGGCAGATTGCTTGCCGCGAAACTTTCGATTTTGGGTATATCCGATCAGTTGGAAAAAACGAATTTATCCTATCCTGCCGGCAGTATCAAAAAAGGATTGTATGAATATTTGATCCGCACTGTGGGGGAATACAAAAAAATTGATGAAATCCCCTACACCGTTGCCGGAATGGAACAGAAGGAGCCATTAAGGCGAAAAGAGACGTCTTTTATGGAGAAGTCATCCGCATTCTCGCCGCGCGATACCGTTGAAATGCAGCGTGATAAAACACGGCGTGAAATGCTCACCAAACGGCTGATTTATTTCAATGACATAGCCCGGGTTAATGATACCTTCAAGGATGTTACAAGTATTTCCCGCTATAACGGAATGCCGAACATTTCTATCTCTATTCAAAAACAGGCTGATGGAAATACCATTCAAGTTTGTGAGCGAGTTAGAGAAGCCCTGTTTTTATTGCAAGAAGAGTTGGAGAGTCAAAAAGTTAAATGTGAAATTATTTATGATGGCTCCACATTTATTAAGGCCGCGATTCAAGACGTCGTTGACAACGCCTGGCAGGGTGGTTTGCTTGCATTTTTGTGTTTGCTTTTAGTGTTAAGAAATTTTATCAGCGCTTTTGTCGTGGTTCTTGTGATTCCCGTTACGGTTATGGGTGTTTTCTTTTTAATGTTTGTTAAAGGAATTACGTTCAACATGATGTCGCTTGCTGGTGTCACCCTGGGTATCGGCATGGTGATTGATAATGGTATTGTCATCATCGAAAATATTTTCCGCATGAGGCAAGAGGGCAAAGAAGCCCACGAAGCCACTATCGACGGTACTGAGGAAGTTATGCTTCCTATTATTTCGTCTTCACTAACCAATATTGCCGTGTTTTTCCCTTTAATTATTTTTGTCCCTGGTGTCGCGGGTCAAATATTTAAAGATCTTTCCTGGACGGTTATTTTCTCTCTGGTCGTCGCTATCTTTGCTTCTTTATTTATCGTTCCGCTTTTCGCGGTGAAGATGAAAATCAAGGGTGCGTTAGCTCACAAGGAAGGTGAGGAAGGCGGCAAAAAAAGTAAATTGGGTGAAAAACTGGATAATTGGGTTCAGACATTTTTGGGACGTACTGAAGCGTATCAAAACAGAGTAATGATCATGGTTCTTTTGTCTGCATTTGGATTGTTTTTGGTCGGAGTTTTTATTATGGGACGACTGGAGCAAACGGTAATTCCCAAGGTCGATCAGGGACAATTTCTTATTAAAATCAATATGCCCGTTGGAACCAATATCGCTGGGACAGATGAATTCTCAACTCCGATAGAGAAAATTATTGGCAAAAACAAGTGGGTTGAAAGTATTTCTCTGAGTATTGGCTCGTCCGGTGAAGGCGAAGGTGCTGTAGAAACCCTTCGTGCTTCGCAAGCACAAATTCTTGTGACATTAAAGAAGGATAGAAAACAGACTACGGACGGAGTCCTTCAGGAAATAAGAAAGGAAGTGGACAAACTAGATAATAAAGGAGCGGAAATTGGGTATATCGCGGGAGAAAGTGAGTTTGCGTTTGCGGCGGGCGGTTCAAAACCCATTTCAATTGAGGTCAAGGGCTACGATTTAAAAATCCTTTCTGAGCTTACGGATCAGGTAGAGAAATTGCTGTCACAGATGGACGGCGTTTTTGGAATTTTGGATGAC
>JACROU010000083.1 GCA_016214265.1 Candidatus Omnitrophota bacterium | reverse complement strand
TAGGCAGGGATTATATTTTTATTCGTTTCGATTAGCTAGGGAAAACTCGTTCAATGCCCGATGTCTCAAAAAGGCTTTTATCCCTTCCAGAACAAACAACACGATCAAACTTAACGTTGTGATCAGTAACAAATCAAAAAAAGAAGGGTGAGTAATTCCGAAGGTCTCACGCACTGCGGGAATTTGAACGATCGCGACGAGCAAAACAAGCTCCCATACAATCGCCCAGATTAACCATTTATGCGGCGGCGCCTTCAATAAACTAAATCTTAGCGACCGACAGTTTAGGGCGATGACGAATTGCACAATCACAAAAAGATAAAATAAAAGAGTTCGGGCATGCGTAATATCTGGAAGCGCTTTGAAATAAATGTATAAGAAAATGGGACATTCGATAAGAATGGCCTGGAGCATAAAAATTTTGATATCCGCGCTAAAAATACTTTCTCGCGGGTTTCTCGGAGGCCGCATCATGATATCCGGATCGGGTGGGGAAATTCCGAGCGCTAGGGCCGGAAGCCCGTCTGTCGCCAGATTGATGTATAAAATGGAAGCGGCCAGAAGCGGCAAAAACTGGGGCCCCATCACGAGGATAATGCCGCCGATGATAACGACCTCTGTCACATTGGCTTGAAGCAGATAAGCCAGGTATTTTTTGATATTGTCATAAATCCACCGGCCGCGCTCAATAGCTTTCACGATGGTAGCGAAATTATCATCCGCCAAAACCATGTCGGCGGCTTCTTTCGCGACATCCGTTCCGGTAATTCCCATCGCGATGCCGATATCGGAATGCTTCAACGCCGGAGCGTCGTTAACGCCATCACCGGTCATTGCAACCACGTCCCCCCGCTTCTTCCAGGCTCTGACGATTTTGAGTTTGTCGAGCGGCGATACACGGGCATAAACCGTCACCGTGTCTACGATCGATTCGAACTCCTGATCCGACAAGTGTTCTAGCTCTTCGCCCGTAAGCACGCGGTCAGTCGCTGTGTAGATACCCAATTCCTTAGCGACGCTAACCGCCGTCAGTTTGTGATCCCCGGTAATCATCACGGGCTTAACGTGAACGCGCTGACACATCGCCACCGCTTGAGAGGATTCAGGACGCGGAGGATCCATCATCCCCATCAATCCCAAAAAAATCAGGTCTTGTTCAGCGGCCTCCTCGAAATTCGCCGCTGGCGGATCAAACTTTTTATACACCATCGCGAGCACTCGCAAAGCGCCCTTCGCCATTTCCTCATTTTGCTTCAAAATATTACGCCTATCCTCTTCGGTGATATTCCGGATATTGCCGTTGTCCTGAATCAAAGAACATCGTTCCAGAACAAACTCGGTCGCTCCCTTCATAAACAGGGTTCTGCCATCGCCCTCTTCCGATTGATGGAGGGTCGACATTCTTTTTCTTTCAGAACTAAAAGGAATTTCACCCTCCCGGGGATATTCCAGATTCAGCTCATTCTGATCAAATCCGGCCTTAGTAGCAGTAACAATAAGAGCGGCTTCTGTGGGATCTCCTTTGATGGACCACTCGCCTCCGTTTAAAACCAACCGGGCGTCATTACACAAAGCAGCGCATTGAAGCAGCATCGAAAATGATTTATCGCGAACAAAATCATCGCCGCCTTCCGTTTTAAAATTTCCTTCGGGAATATAGCCGGCTCCGCTCACTTCGATGATTTTGCCGCTCGAAAATATTTTTCGGACGGTCATCTCACCTTTGGTCAAGGTGCCTGTTTTGTCGACACAAATCACCGTCGTGGACCCGAGCGTCTCAACCGCCGGCATTTTCCGAACGATAGCATTTTGACGCGCCATTTGGTACATACCGATCGCCAAAACACCGGTCACAATCGCCGGAAGCGCTTCCGGGACGGCCGCCACCGCCAACGCAACGGCAAACATCACGATGGTCACAATAAACTGGAGATTGATTTCGCCGCCGCAGCACAATTGACGGAATATACTGGCGGCAATGACGACAAAACAAACAACCAGGGCGAAGACGCTAAACCATTTCCCGATTTCACGGGATCGTTTTTCAAGCGGGGTTTCTTCTTTCTTAATTTCGGACAATTCACCGGCGATTTTACCCAATTCGGTGCCAGATCCTGTGGCCGTCACCACCGCCTTTCCTCTTCCATAAATCACCGCGGTTCCGGTGAAAACCATATTTTTCATTTCAGCAATCCCGGCGCTTTCGTGAAGGGGCTCGATGGATTTTCCGACAGGGATTGATTCTCCCGTGAGCGAAGCCTCATCACATTTCAGGAGATGAATTTCAAGAAGGCGAGCGTCCGCGGAAATTTTATCGCCGGCTTCCAGAAGCAAAATATCGCCGGGCACCAGCAGTTTTGCCTCAATGGTCTCTTCCTTCCCGTCTCTTAAAACACGGGCTGTTGGGGCTAACATTCTCTTCAAACTTTCGACCGCCCGCTCCGCGCGATATTCCTGAACAAACCCCAAAACAGCGCAAAAAATCACGATAATAAAGATAATGAAAGCGCTTTCTGCTTCACCAATAAGAGCGGAAAGCGCAATGGCAGCAAGAAGAATTATGAGAAGGATATTTTTGAATTGTTTGAGGAAAATCTTGAGGACGGAAACTTGCTTTTTCTTTTGTAATTCATTGAGCCCGAATTCGGCTAACCGTTTATGCGCTTCGGCAGAGATCAATCCCAGGTGAGGTTGAGTCCGAAGCTCTTCGAGGACTTGATGTTGATCCAGGACATGCCAACGTTGAATGGTCATGATTTATTTTTCGGTGCTACTGCACTTTGACGACAAATTTTCTCGGAATTTTCTCCAAAATATAATCCGCGGCTTTTTGGTTTAATCGCTCATCGGCCGAATCAATAACGACTCGCACTTTGTATTCTTTATTCCGGTAATCCGGATAAGATCCAATTTCTGTTCCCGGAAATTGATTTTGCGCTTGCTCCAAAATAGCAGCAATCTCTTCCTCATAGGCATTCAGATAAATAATTTTCGAGTAAAACGAAGGTGCTCGCAATTTTTCTTTCATAGCCAAAAACTGTTTTTTAAACAGCTCGGGCTCACCTGGAAATACGTAAAAATTCCGGACTTTGATGACCGGAATTTGCACATCCTCAGGGAAAACCAGTTCGGCCTCAGCCGGCATTTCCGCCATCTTCAGAACCGCTTCATTGGTTCCATTGCCATGAAATTTTCTGAGGAGCTCTTCATATTTCGCATTCCGCTTTAAGCAGGCTCGAAGGCCGTCCGCGACCCCTTTCAAAGTCACATCGTCGTGGGTCGGCCCGATACCACCCATCGTAAAGACAATATCAAAAAGCGGCTCGAGCCGACGGACTATGGCGGAAATGGTTTTCCAGTTATCGGGAATGACGAAAATCCCTCCGAGCTTAATACCAAGCTCGCGAAGTTCTTTGATAAGGAACTGGGCGTTCGTATCGGAAACTGTTCCGGAGAGGATTTCGTTTCCGATGACGACAATCGCCGCGGTAGGATTCATTCGTTTATTTTTCGAGGGCCTGAAGGGTTTTCGCCAGAGTATCTTTGGCTAATGATTCGGAAAAATTGATTCTAAAAGCTTCCTGCTCATTCCCATGGTCAAGTTCTTTTTTGACCATCAGAGAACCCAGCTGAACAAGTGCTTTTTCTTCTTCAGTACGGTTTGCGAGTTTCCATTTTTTAAGCGCAATGGCGCGCGGCAGGCGAAAAATTAAATTAAATTCTCCGCTTCCACCATCAATCGTGAACATGTAGGCATACGCATCGCCAGAATTTCCGAGAAAATGGGATGGGTTGATTTTATATTTTTTCCCGGACTTCGCTTCATAAGTAAAATGTTTTTCTGCGCTCATTGTTCCCTCGTGTATTCGGAAAGTTGTTTGATTCGTTTTAACATGTTGGGATGGGTACTCAAAAGTTCCATCAGTTTATCACCTGCGCCGAGTTTTGGCTCTTTATTCCGAAGCGCGGCAAGCTCCTTCGCATCAATGGTTCCGCTTAAATCTATATCAACAGATTTAAGCCCTTTGATTTCCTCGTAAGCGCGCGAAGGATCCGACACGAAGAAAGCTTTACAGCCCTCCGCCACCTCGATTTGCTCTTTGGGTAGCCGTGCGGTTCCGTAAACAAGCTTGTAGAGCGCTGAGGCCAAATGTTGCGGCGGACATCCGAGTTCTATACTTCCTTTATCCGCGAAATATTCACGGAGCCGTGAGGCAAAGAGAACAAACAAATTGGAAAGAAAATAAAGAATGAGCGACAGAAACCCAAAAAGCGCCAGCTGACTGCGCGAATTATCGCGGCTGTTACCGCCTCCCCACATCAAGTATCTGGCCAAATACCAAAAAAGTAGCGGGATCGCCGAAATCATAGTGATGGTCAGCACATCACGGTTTTTGAGATGAGACATTTCGTGTCCGAGAACAGCACGCAGCTCTTCTTTGTCGAGCAATTGAACAATCCCCTGAGTCACGCACATGCGTCCGTCACGCACGCCGCGGCCAAAGGCAAAAGCATTCGGAAGATCCATCGGCGAAACACCAACCTTCGGTTTCGGAATTCCTGCTTTCTTCGCAAGATCGGCAATCATCGCATGCAACTCGGGCGCTTCATCTTCAGACACATAGCGAACTTGCATGGACCATTCGACTATTTTCGGACCAATCAGGTATTGGAAGAAAAGCATTCCGAACGCAAGCAGAATATAGAAGAAGAAATTATTGATGCCGATGGCGCGGGCGGCCATGGCCAGAAAAGCGTAGACCAGCGAAAACATCAATGCCCACAAAACAAAAAGTCTAAACTGAAGTCGCCACATAGTGGTGCCCTCCAAAAAAAATGAGCCGTTGGCATTTTAGCACCAACGGCTCAAAAATTAAATCCGGCAGCTACCTACTCTCCCAGTAGCTTTTGCTACAAGTACCATCGGCGGAAGAAGGCTTAACTTCCGTATTCGGAATGGGAACGGGTGTGACCCTTCTCCTATTACCACCGGAAAACGATAAGCGATCAGCTCTCAGCCGTCAGCTTTCAGCCCAAACAAAATCACTTTGTTCTTACTGAGAGCTGACAGCTGATGGCTGACAGCTAAAAATGTGACAATGGATCAACGGGATAGAAAAAGTAAGAAGAATGACAAATCATCGAATGATAAAAGAAGAAATTGTCAAGCTTCACGACCAATTAGTGCGCGTCAGCTGAAAGCCTTACGGCTCTTACACTCCGCGTCTATCAAACAGGTAGTCTTCCTGTGGTCTTTAGGTGCCTTCTGGCACAGGAAACCTTATCTTGGAGACGGCTTAGCGCTTAGATGCTTTCAGCGCTTATCCAGTCCGAACATAGATACCCAGC
>JACROU010000079.1 GCA_016214265.1 Candidatus Omnitrophota bacterium | reverse complement strand
GAAATGGCGGAAAAAAAACGGCTGAACCGAGATTCCTTTGACGGGTTTTTGAGAAAAAATGGATTTTATGAAAACGATGGATTGGCGCTTCTTCCTCTTAAGGATCTTGAGAGAGATTTAAGATCGGTTAAGGGAATGAGGATTTCAGATACACTTCGATTGCTTCAAGACGTTGGCAGCCATCCCGATTGGCCAAAGGTAGATCGATGGCGTAACCAGTTTTTTTCTTTGCTGGCGCGGGAACGCAGAGAAGGAGGAATGCGGCTAAAACTAATTTTGGAGCAGCTTGCGATTAGCCAGATACATTTCGTGAAATTGTTAGCCCCTCTATTTCCCTGCACAAAACCGGATGTTGATCGATGGGTGAATGGATTGGCTGATATTCCTTCCGAAGCCTGGTTTTTGCTTGAAAATCTCCAGGCTGAAAAAAAAGAAAAAGAAGCGATAGTGCCGCAAGTTCCTCCGTCTTCGCTTCCCGCGCCGTCTTCTGACGGCGTTGATGCCGATGCTGCTTCCGCGTCCAGTTTGGGGCAGGTGCTCAAAAAAGCAACTCTTGAGCAGGGGAAAAAATACTACACAACTCGCGAAATGGCAGCATTGTCTGAGGGCGCTACAAGTCAACGTTATACCCGTAGAGGGCTTTCGGAACTTGCCCGGTCCGGAGTTTTTAAAGGGGTGCAAATAGCAAAAGATAAAAATGCATACTTGATTCCCGCTGAGGAAGTGGACGCGTTTTTAAACGGTATTGACATTTCGACTGTCGTAAAAATTCTCGAACTGTCTGTGGGATTTCGTGATTATCTGAATGCCGATCTGAAAAATAGAGAAGAGTGGCAAGTTCGGCAATTTGGCCCAAGAATAACATTAATTCCTTTTCATGTCGTTGAGGAACGTCTTAACCGGAAATCCCGTCTTATTTCTTTCCCGTCGTTTTTCTCAATGTTGAAAAATGAAGGTCTGATTCTCTCAGATAAAAAAGTGTACCTGTTAATCGGGAATCCGGAATATTGCTTGGGACTGAGCAAGGAAGAGATGCTGAAAATTTTTGGTAGAACCGGAGGATTGGCTGAAAAAAGTATGTACGGCCAGGGCTCGAAAATATTTTTAGACAAGGAAATTGCGGCAAAGCTTGTGGTTGAGCTAAAAAGAGTTCAGGAAGAAGTTCGCAATTCAAAATCTTTTGATGAGGTTGTCAGTGAAACCGGAATTAGTCCTCGTGGGCTGCTTGTATTAATTCATTTAGGTAAGGTAAAAATGAAAAAATATGTGCTGTTCATAAAACGAAAATTCGGGTTTCGTATGCAGATCACAGACTTTAAGGAATTCAAGGATCAATTAAAAAATCCTGCTGAATTGGCTAAAATTAAGCAGCTGATTCGTTTTGGTGCAGATAAGGCAGAGCTTGAAGGAGAAGTAAAACCGGTGGAACAGCCTGATGTCAATGATCCAAAGACGGAATTGGGATTTTTGACTTTTAGCATCAGTTTTTTTGAGGCCGTTCTGCTTAAGGGGGATGATGATCAGTATGATTATGATCCTGTTTCTTTGGCCGAGATTCGGAATAGGCTGGATGCACTCAAGAAGAGCGGTTCCCTTGCGAGTGCTCCGGAGCAGAATAGGGCCTTTTTCCTTGAGGAGCGATTGGCTAAGCTCGAGGCGTCGCCGGAAAAGGAGCGGCTTGATAAGAAATATTTAGAGAAATTAAGAATGAAAAATAAGCAACGGGTAAGAGACGGTGCTTTGCTCAATCGATTTCGCCTTGAAGCGGGATTGACGTTGAGTGAGTTTGGTGTGCTTCTTCGTCCGGAAATGCCTTTTCATAAGTCCCAAGTTTATGACATGGAAACCGGATCTCGGCGGGTTTTAGACGGGCTTTTGGAACGTGCGAAGAAAATTTCAAAAGAGCAGCGCGTTCAAAAATTGAAAAGTATGCGTAGTGAATTCTTGGGACTTCCCGAAGATTTTGATGGTCAGTTGAAAGGAATTCCGGCCGGGGAAATATTGGATAGAGCTCAGAAATTAGTGATCGATTCAGAGCGGATGAAATTTTTGAAATGGCGAAAATCAAGAGGGCTTTCGCGCCGGGCATTTTGGGGAAAATTGTTTGAGGATCGGGATTTCAGTCCAAAGATTATTGAAAAATGGGAGAATGGTCAACAGAGAATTCCTAAAGACGTGATGCAAAAAGCTCAATCACTCGACAGTCAGGGGTTGGTTCTTGCTTTTGAATTAGCAAAACAAGTGGTGCAAGGCATCGTCCGCTTCCGCAATGATGAAGAGCGCTTGGCATTTGAGGCGATGGAGAAGAAAGCGGAAGACAATTCTGCCGAAGCGAAATCGCTTGGCGCTGCTGAAACAGCTTTCAATCAGGATGTGTTGTGGTTTGCTCAGCATCTGGGTGTTGGCGGCGAATCGCCGGCAAATTCTTTTATAAAACAGGATCCATTTGTATTAATCGCTTATGTGGATGCGCTCGGAGATGAAGAGGCTCGTAATTCATTGACTGCCGCGGAAACTTTGGCAAAAAGTCTTCGCGCGAATGATTTGTTGATCGGTGTCTGGTCGTTGAAAAAGCCTTCTTTTTTTGAGCGGCTCAGAAGAATTGTGAGGGGCGAAATTACCGTTGAGGATATTCCGATCGGTCTGGCTCATGACCAATTTATTCGAACCATTTTGCAAAAGGATCACGTGACGGCGAATATTTCTCCGGTGTCTGTCAGCTCGTTGTCTCAGGATAAGGATTTGAATTTGACGATTAATAAGGTAACCCGGATAAAGTTGAATTTGGATGTGCTGAAAGAAAAAGGTATTCAACCCGTTCAGGTTTTGTCGCTCATTCGTCATATCGCCGCTAATCCGCAGTTGAGAGCGAAGTTATTTTTTGAAGCCGGATTTAGTTTCAATCGAGAGCAGAGATTTTGGGAGGTTGGAGAAGGTTTTGTGGATATGCTGGAAAGAGTTTATGCCCAGTCACTGGGCCAAAAACAAATTGCGAGAGCCGCGTAAGGCCCAAAAGCAACGTGGCACTTTTTGATCAAAAGGTATCCGGTACCCTTAAAATCCATAGGGCGTTGATGTAAATCGGAATAAGCCATGCCGTCCAGTAAACCAATCCCAACAGTCCCAAAACAACTACGACGATAGAAATTTCGCCTTCATTCGCGGCGTTGAGTATTTCTGAAATTATCGAATTTCGATTTTTGCCTTCCGTGCGCGCCTTGCCGCCTTTACTTTTTTTGATAAACATCAGCGTATAATGCGCCGCGAGTCCAAATATCGAGATCCAGAAGAGAAACGGAAGCGGACCCGGAATGCCAACTTTTGTGGCGCCGATTAATAGCCCGATGAACAGTGCTGTGTCGGTGACCATATCGCAGGTGATGTCGAGTTTGGCGCCGAATTCAGATTTTAGATTTTTAAGCCGCGCGATTTCGCCGTCCACATTGTCCAAAAGGCACGCCAGTTCGTAAAACAAAACGCCCCACAAACCGGCCTCATAACTTCCGAGCGAAAGAAAAATTCCCGAAAGAATGCCCGAGGACATGCTCAGGATAGTGATTTGATTGGGCGTGAGCGAGGTTTTAGCGATGAGAGGAGTCAGCAGTGAGGAAGAAATGGCCCGGTTAATCCAAAGCCATCGACGGTGCGGCATGTTTCCTTTTCCCCGCGACTATTTTGGTGAGTGTCTGACAAAACCGCTTGATGGTGGAAAGCGGATAATCACCCAAATTTGAAATGCGGAAAATTTTATCCTTAAATTTCGATTGTCCGGCATAAATCACAAAACCCGACTGTTTCAGCGCGTCATGAAGTTTTTGATACGTCAATCCTTCAGGCAGGTAAAGGGCGACCAGGCATTGCGATGACAATCCTTCCGGCAACAAAAATTTGACGCCGAGTTTCTTGAGGGTTTTGTGAATCAGTTCCGAGCGTTCTTTGTAAGCGGCAATGCGTTTGGCTACGCCGCCGTCTTTTTGAATCTCTTTCAGCGCTTCGTTGAAAGCGTAAAAAAGCGGTACGGCGGGGGTGAACGGAACATCGTCTTTTTCCTGATTCGCGAGAGAATTTGTTAAATCCAGATAAAACGAGTGCGGCTTGATTTTCGCGATGCGTTTGGCTTCGTCTTTTCGGATCAGAACGAACGCCAGCCCGGGAAATCCGTGCAGGCATTTTCCTGAGGTTCCGACAACAATCCCGGCTTCGGATTTATTGAAGTTGAACGGTTCACCGCCCAGCGAGCTGATGGCATCCACCAACAAGGTTCGCCCATGCTTGGCAACAATCGCGCCGATTTCTTCGAGGGGGTTCAACATGCCGGTCGAAGTTTCATGATGCACGATGGCCACGACGCGAATCGATTCGTCGCGGGCCAGTTCGCGGTCAACGTCTTGAGCCTTGGGGCGCATGTCGAAATTGTATTTCAGTTCGGCTTTGCCGAGCCCGTGAACATCCGCAATTTTTGAGATGCGTTCGCCATAAACACCGTTATTGATGACGAGGATTTTTTCGTCTTCGTCGACACAGGAAGAAACAGCCGCTTCCAGAGCCGAGGTTCCGGATCCGGTGATGATGGCCGTGGTAAAAGTTTTCTCGATGCCAAAAACTTTAAGCAGATTCGATCTGGTTTCGCGAAGCAACTTGGCAAATTCCAGTTCGCGGTGGCACAGGTCGGGAAGCAGCAAGGATTTTCGGACTTTGGGACGGATGTTGACCGGACCGGGATTAAGCAGTATGTACTGACGTGTGGACATTGAGCGCCTCCATAAATTGTTGGGTGATGAAGTCGGGTTCTGCTTTGACACGCGGCGCTGGTTTGTCTGTGTCCGGACCGACTTTGATAAGAAGAAATGAAGGACCATCGGTCTGAGTTACCTTTTTCATCACTTCTTTCAGATTTTCTTTGCTGCCTGATTTGTACACTGTTTTGTAGCCATTGGCGCGTGCGACTTCAGCCAGCGCGACTGCAGAACTTAGCGATTTCTGATTTCCGGTGGAGGCGTACGCTTCGTTATCGAGCACGATATGAATAAAATTTTTCGGCGCGAGCGCACCGACTACGGCCAAATTTCCCATATTCATCAGCACACTTCCGTCACCATCGAGTACGAATACTTTTCTGTCGGGACGAACCAGGGCCACACCGAGGCCGATGCTGGAACACATCCCCATCGATCCGATCACGTAAAAATTTTCTTTCCGGTCCTGAATGTCCTGAACTTCGCGCGAAATGTGACCCGTGGCACAAATCGCCGGGTTGGATTCGACAAAAGGAATAATTTCCTGTAAAGCATCTCGTGTTTTCATCCGAATATTTTCTCCTTGATGAGCATCACAACAGGAACTTTTTCTTTTTCGATCACGGCATCTGCCAGTTCGATTTGTTTTTCAAGATTGTCTGGGGTCGGAATAAATGTCGGGATTTCGAGATCCGCGAGCAGCTTTTCAATTTTATCGCCCATGATGATATGCTCGGGCGCGTCGTTGCCTAAATAGCCCCGGTAGCTGATCACGACCAGAATCGGAATTTTATAAATCATGTTGAGCGAGGTCAGTACATTCATCGAGTACCCGAATCCGGAATTTTGCATTAGGACGCAGGATTTTTGTCCGGCCAGGTAAGCGCCACTCGCCAGGCCCAGAGCCGCATCTTCGCGGACGTTGGCGACGTAGCGGAATTCGGGGGAGTTCTCCAAATGATCGATCAAAGCCCCCAGAAGCGAGCAGGGAACCCCGGTAAAGAAAGAATAGCCCCGTTTTTTGAGGTTTGTTGTGAATGTCCGGGCGTTTTGGCGAAGGTCTTCAGTCCAATTTTTACTCATTTGATCTTTCGCGGATAAAATGATAATTTACGGGTTTCGTACCGGGCAAAAAGAGGCGGTTATTATAACAGGAGCAGGTTGCTTTTAAAGGAGAAATTGGCAGTGAGACAGTTTTTGACATGGAGTTTGCTGTTTGCCGGTTTGATGGGATTTGTTGGTTGTGAATCCGTAGATTCAAAATTGACTACCCCGGAGGGTAGGAACAGCGAGAATGACCGGTATAAGGATGATGATGTGGTGGGGCCTGTTCTGAAATTTAGTTTAAAACCAACCCCTCAGCAGCAAGAGCAAGAGGCACAGCAGGTTGCTCAAAAGTCGCTGGATCCGGATTATTAAAATTTCATGAGACAGCGGTTGCCGGTTTGGTTGAAGCGTTCTTTACCAGAAGGTTCGACATTAAAAACGCACGGGATTCTTAGGCAGCATCAGTTGACCACGATTTGTGAGTCGGCCAAATGTCCGAATCGCTCGGAGTGTTATTCGCGTAACACCGCCACATTTCTGTTGCTCGGTGAGGTGTGTACGCGCAGTTGTTCGTTTTGCTCGGTTCCGCCCGGGAAACCCAAACCGCTGGACGAGAATGAGCCCGTTCGCGTCGCTCAGGCCGCGAAAGAACTCGGGCTGAATCATGTCGTGGTGACTTCGGTCAACCGCGATGATCTTGAAAATGGCGGTTCGCATATTTTTGCCGGCACGATTTCGGAAATCAGAAAACAAATTCCGAAAGCGGCGATTGAAGTTCTGACGCCAGATTTTTGCGGTAATTGGGATGCGGTACTTGACGTGGTCCGCGCAAAACCCGATGTGTTTAATCACAACATGGAAACGGTGAAGCGGCTTTATCCGCGAGTCCGTCCGCGCGCGATTTATGAACGTTCTTTGGAATTGTTAGCCCGGGTTAAAGCGTTTGATTCTGGCATGACGACGAAAAGCGGTTTTATGCTGGGCGTCGGTGAGACGGATGAAGAAGTGACGCAACTTCTTCGCGATCTCCGTGAGGTGAATTGTGATATCGTGACGGTGGGCCAGTACCTTCAGCCGCTCGAACGTAAGATGGATATTATCGATTTTGTTTCGCCCGAAAAATTTGAAGAAGTGGGTTTCGCCGCCAAGGCGATGGGGTTTCGAGAAGCCTACGTCGGCCCTTTTGTGCGAAGCTCGTATCATGCAGGAGAGGTATATGAAAGAAGTCATTCTTAAAGTTCCGGTAAAAGATGTGGTGGAAGCCAGCATCGCGCATTGGCATTGTGAAGAAGGCGATAAGGTTGAGAAGGGACAGGATCTGGTCGAAATCAATTGTGATGGTGTGTCGTACCACATTCCGTCGCCCGCGTCAGGAACGCTTGCCGAAGTTTTTTTTGAGTCCGGAGAAGTTGTGGATATTGGTGAAGTGATTGCAGAGATAGAGGATTAACGAAAGGAAATAAAAAAGTGGAAGAAGCCAGAAGAATGAAACGGCTGCCGCCGTATCTGTTTACCATTGTTGATAATCTAAAACGGGAAGTGAAAGCGACGGGTGTTGATATTGTCGATTTCAGCATGGGAAATCCGGATATTCCGCCGCCCGCCAATGTCGTCGATCGTCTGACCGACGCGATGAAAGAGCCGGCGATCAGCCGCTACTCGAAATGGGACGGCCCGGTCGAAACCAAACTGCGGCAAACCATTGCCGACTGGTATTACAAACGTTTCGGCGTCACGCTCGATCCGCAGACGGAAATTCTTCCGCTGATCGGTTCAAAAGAAGGCATCGCGCATCTGGCGCTCGCGTATTTGAACGCCGATGATTTGGCGCTAGTTCCATCGCCGGCTTATCCGGTTCATTTCAACGGTGTCATCATGGCCGGCGGTATTTTGTACAATTTGCCGCTTCGTGAGGAAGAAGGTTATATCCCGAATTTGTTCAGCCTGCCGAAAGAGACCACCCAGCTGACGAAGCTCTTGATTTTGAGTTATCCGCACAACCCCACCGCCGCGACCTGCGGGCTCGATTTTTGGGAAAAAGTGGTGGCGTGGGGTAAAGGCAAAAACATGATTATCGTCAGTGACCTGGCGTATTCCGATTTCGTGTATGAGGGCGAACGCGCGCACAGTATTATGGAAGTCAAAGACGCGCGCGAACAGTGCATCGAATTTCACACGATGTCGAAATCGTACAGCATGGCGGGATGGCGCATCGGGTTTTGTGTCGGCAATAAAAAAATTATCGCCGGCCTCGCCAAAACGAAAAGCTATTGCGATTTCGGTATTTTCCGCGCGGTGCAGGAAGCGGCGATTGAGGCGCTTTCCGGTCCGCAGGATTATGTGAAGAAAATTGCGGCGATTTATAAAAAGCGGCTCGATTATTTTGTCGATGGCTTGAACCGTATCGGCTGGCCGACGCCGAAACCGCGCGCTACTTTTTATATTTGGACGCGCATTCCGCTCAAATTCAGCTTTCACTCTTCGATGGAATTCTGCGAACTGTTGATTCGCGAAGCCGGTGTCGCGGTTTCGCCTGGAACCGGATTCGGTGAATACGGCGAAGGTTACGTGCGCTTCGCGATGGTGGAGTCTGAGGAACGCATGAAAATCGCCCTCGATCGCCTTCAGAAGGTGATGAGTCTTTAAAAAGGAGATAGGCGTTTAGAATATTAGGTGCCAGGTTCATGAACCTGGCACCTAATTTCAACTCCTAAAAAAATGACTAACAATATCGAATCCCGTCCCATCGGAGTGTTTGATTCCGGACTTGGTGGCCTCACCGTAGTCCGCGAGCTTCGAAAAAACTTGCCGCACGAAAAAATCGTTTATTTCGGCGATATCGCTCGTTTGCCGTACGGTATTAAATCGAAGCAGCAGATTATCGAATTCTCGAAACAAAATTCCGCGTTTCTTTCCAAACAAAAAATCAAAGCGTTGGTGGTGGCCTGTAATACTTCCGCCAGCGTCAGCATGCCGGCCCTACGGAAAAACTTCAAGCTGCCGATTGTCGATGTGATCGGGCCCGCGGCGCGCCGCGCGGTTCAGCTAACCCGCGAAGGACGCGTCGGTGTGATCGGAACCACCGCGACGATCGAAAGTAAAGCGTATGACCGGGCGATTCACCGGCTTTCGCCAAAAATAAAAGTTTTTTCCGCCGCCTGCCCGCTTTTTGTGCCGCTGGTGGAAGAGGGCTGGACTCAGGACGGAGTCGCCGCGGATACGATTAAAAAATATTTAACGCCGCTCATCCGGCAAAACGTGGATGTGTTGGTGCTCGGATGCACGCATTACCCGATGCTGAAAGGCAAAATTCAGCAATTTGTCGGCCCGCGGGTCAAGATTGTCGACTCGGCATTTCCGACGGTGAATTTTTTGAAAGAAGTTCTGCATTGTCAGGGCCATCTGGCGCCGGCAAATGGGCAAAAAGGAGGGCTCGAAATTTTCGTCTCCGATTTTCCCAGAAATTTCATCCGGATCGGCGAGCGCTTCCTCGGCCAGAAAATGAATCCCGTGAAGGTGGTCCGGCTGAAGTGAGCAAGTCTTGCGTCGTTCTTTTCTCAGGCGGTTTGGATTCCACTACCACGCTTTATCTCGCGAAAAAGAAGGGATTGAGGGTTTACGCCCTGACCTTGGATTACGGTCAGCTGCACCGGCGTGAAATTGAGTCCGCTCGAACGATTGCCCGCCGTCTCGGCATTCCTCATCACGTGCTAAAAATTTCGCTTCCGTGGAAGGGAAGCGCCCTGCTGGATAAGTCCAAACAGCTTCCCAAAAATCGCAGTGTCCGGGAAATGAATGCCGAAATTCCGGTTACCTACGTGCCGGCGCGCAATACCATATTCCTCAGTTTTGCTTTATCGTGGGCGGAAGTGATCAACGCCTCGTCCGTTTGGATCGGCGCCAACGCCGTGGATTACAGCGGATATCCGGATTGCCGCCCCGACTACATTTCTGCGGTTGAAAAAGTATTTCGGCTGGGCACGAAAAACGGACGCCAGGGAAAAACAATTTCAATTGAAGTGCCTCTGATTCGAAAAACAAAGGCAGATATTGTAAAATTGGCGCTTTCGCTGGGCGTTCCGCTCGACGAGACTTGGTCGTGTTACCGGGGCGGAAAAAAGCCGTGCGGAACCTGCGATTCCTGTTTGCTGCGCGAAAAAGGTTTTGAGGAGGCGGGAGTTTCATATGCTAAAACTCGAACCTAATCACAAAATTAAAATAGATACCGGTGAGATTTCAGAAATTTTTTCATCCATTCAAGGCGAGGGGCTTTCGATTGGCGAGAAACATCTTTTTGTCCGGTTCCGCAGCTGTAATATCGCCTGTGATTACTGCGACGAACATGACAAGCTCAACTTTAAAGACATGGCCGTCGCCGAGGTGATCGATTCGCTCAAAATTTTGGAACGGGATTCGGGGCCGCATGAATATGTCAGCCTGACGGGTGGGGAGCCGCTGGTCTATTCCGGATTCCTGAAAAATTTGATGCCCGAATTGAAACGATCAGGTTTCCGCATTTTTCTTGAGACGAATGGAACTCTTTCAAACGCGCTGCGTCAGGTGTTGCCTTTTTGCGATATGATCGCGATGGATATCAAACTGCCGAGCGTGACGAAAGAAAGAAGCTTTTTTGGTGAGCATGAAGAATTTTTAAAAGTAGCGATTCTAAAACCCGCGTTTGTGAAAATGATTATTTCAAAAGACGTTTTGATTCCTGAATTTTTAACAGCTGTGAAATTGATTGCCCGCGTAAGTCCGGACATTCCGCTCGTGCTTCAGCCGAAGACGGATTTGAAGGACAATTCGCTAGAGTCAGGAATCGGAGAGGTGTTGTCATCTCTTGTTTCTCTGGCGCGGCGTGAGCTCAAACAAGTTCGCTTGATTCCACAAACACATAAATGGTTAAACATTCAATAACAGGAGGCAGCAATGAAGCGCGTTGACGGCAGAACCCCAGATAAAATGAGAAAAGTGACGGTGAAAATGGGCTATCTGAAATTTGCTCTCGGATCTTGCATGATCGAGTTCGGCGATACGCGCGTCGTGTGCAGTGCGTCGGTCGAAGAAAAAGTAGCGCCATTTCTGAAAGGCCAAAACAAAGGCTGGGTGACGGGGGAGTATGGCATGATTCCCGCTTCCTGCACCGAGAGGATCGCGCGCGAGGCGTCGAAGGGAAAACTTGGCGGCCGCACGCAGGAAATTCAGCGCCTGCTCGGGAGGTCGTTCCGTTCCGTCGTCGATTTGACGAAACTGGGCGAGCGCACTATTTGGCTCGACGCCGATGTGATTCAAGGTGACGGTGGCACGCGAACGGCAAGCATTACGGGATGTTTTCTGGCACTTCATCAGGCGGTCGATAAATTAATGAAGAAGGGTTTAGTCAAAGAAAATCCGATTTCGGATTACGTGGCCGCAGTTAGTGTCGGGATTGTGAATGGCATTCCGTGTCTGGACCTTTGCTATCAGGAAGATTCCAAAGCCGAAGTGGATATGAATTTCGTCATGACGGGTGGCGAGAAAATTATTGAGGTGCAGGGGACGGCGGAAGGCAAGCCCTTCGCCAAGCCTGAGCTTGATAAATTGTACCTTCTTGCCAAAAAAGGTGTTCACGAATTAGTCACCATCCAGAAAAAGTACGCTCCGCTTGGATCATGAAAACGCTGGTGATTGCCACTTTCAACAAACATAAACTGCGCGAATTTCAGGCGCTTTGCCGGAAGCTCAAGATCAAAGCGGTATCGCTCGAAGCCTTTCCTCATGTGAAGCCCCCGAAAGAAGACGGGAAAACATTTCAGGAGAATGCTGTGAAGAAAGCGCGTGAAATCGCGCGCCTTACGGGACTCGCCGCGTTGGCGGATGATTCGGGAATCTGTATCGACGCACTGGGCGGAAAGCCGGGCGTTGATTCCGCGCATTTTGCCGGTCCGAAACGCGATGACGCGGCGAATAATGAGAAGGTTTTGAAAAAGCTCGCGTGTGTTCCGGACGCTAAACGAAAAGCGCATTATTACTGCTCGATTGCCGTGGCTACGCCGGAAAAGCTGATTGGCATCGTCAATGGGAAAGTGAATGGCCGAATCCTTCGGGAGTATCGTGGCAAGAACGGATTTGGTTATGATCCGTTTTTTTACTATCAGCCCTACCGGAAAACTTTTGCTGAAATTCCTCTTTCCGTCAAAAATAAAGTCTCTCACCGGGCCCGAGCGCTCAAAAAAGCGATCGCATTGCTGAAACAACTATAATAAAATACGTGATTTCCTGGGAGACTTATATGACCGATTCCATTAATCCATCGACCCCATTAACCCCTGAAGAACTCATCAAGAAGACCAAAGACGGGCTCGACGTGTGGCCGGATATGGAGCGTTACGCAAATGAGGGGTTCGCGGCGATTGATATGGACGACATGGTTCGTTTCAAGTGGTATGGCGTCTATCAGCAGAGGCCCAAAGAAGGCCATTTCATGATGCGGATGAAGAATCCAGGCGGACAGATTACTTCCGCACAGTTTGAGGAAATTTCAAAAATCGCGCAGGAATTCGGTAATGGTTTTGCGGATGTCACGACACGGCAGGATATCCAATATCACTATTTGACGATTGAAACAATTCCCCTGGTGGTGAAGCGTCTTCGTGCCGTCGGAATTACGACGACCGGTGCTTGTGGGGATACGCCGAGAAATGTGACCACATGTCCGGTTGCCGGCGTAGACGGCCACGAGCTTTTCGATGCTACTCCGGAAGTGCTGGAAGTTACCCGGTTTTTTACGGGTAACAAGGCATTCTCGAATCTTCCCAGAAAATTTAAAATGTCGATATCCGGATGTCCGATTCACTGTTCTCAACCAGATATTAATTGCGTCGGCTTAATTGGTGTAGAACGCAAGATGAATGGCAAAACGGAACAGGGGTATCTGGTGCAGGTGGGTGGTGGACTTTCCACCGATCCCCACATGTCTCAGCGGCTTGGCATTTTCGTGCCGAGAGCCGAAGCTGCGCGGCTTTGCGAAGGCATTGCAATTGTTTATCGTGAACATGGTTACCGAAATGCCCGTCGTAAATCACGCATCAAATTTTTGATGGCAGATTGGGGCGTGGAGAAATTCCGGGATGAGCTTGAGAAAGTTTGCGGCAAAAAGTTCGAACGATTTGAAGAGCCGCAGGCGCCGGTGCTCGAGTATCGTGATCATGTTGGAATTCATCCGCAGAAGCAAAAGGGATTAAATTACGTCGGTCTTTCAATTTTAGTTGGGCGGTTTACGGCCCAGCAGGGATTAGACATTGCGCGTCTGGCAAAAAAATATGGAAGCGGTGAGGTGCGTCTTACAAATAATCAGAACATTATTATTATCAACGTGCCAGATGCGAACGTGACGCCGCTCGTTAAAGAACTGGACAGCGCCGGGCTTGCGATCAATGGCAATATGTTCCGGCGAGGGATGGTGACTTGTACCGGAAAAGAATTTTGCAATCTTGCGATTACGGAAACGAAGGCCAGATCCAAATGGTTGATCGAAGAGCTTGATAAACTTCTGCCTGAGTACAAAGATTCGATTCGTATCAATATGACCGGCTGTACAAATACGTGCGGTCAGGCGCAGATTGGAGATGTTGGATTTATCGGTACTTTGGCGAATTATGAGGGGCAGCGTGTTGAAGCGTTTCATATTCTGCTTGGCGGCGGTTTGGGAAATAACCGTGCTTTTGGCCGGCAAATCAAGAAAGCCGTTCCCGCGGTGCTGATTCCCGGAATGATCCGCAATATCCTCGCGATATACCAGAGTGAAAAGCATGCTCAGGAGTCATTCAAAGACTTCTGCTGGCGTTATTCCCCTGAACAGTTATCTCATTTCCTCGAAGGCAAATTATCGTAACAAACCTGTTACACTGAAGGTATTTTGTTACGATTAATTTGATTCTTATTAATATCACAACAAAATTTGAACATCTGTATCTCTTTTTAAATAAATGAGTTACAGGAATTTAAGTATTAATTCTGGATTTGGTACGCTTCCTGTTACCCTAAAGGAGCCTAGCTAACTCACAGAGAGGAGTGGAGAAGGCAGCCAATAAGGGTTGCAATCTCCACTTCTCGTATAAAGGGGAAGTTAAGGGGAAGGTAAAATGAGTTATATTCCGCAGATCATAAATAGGAAAGTAGGGGAAGTGGAAATCCTGGATCTTAAAGGGGATTTCGTCGGCCCGTGGGCCATCCGCGGAAAAGAAGATATTCAACGTTTTGTCGAGACCACTAAACCGCGCAATCTCTTGATCAATCTTAAAGATGTGGAAACTATCGACAGTTTGGGTGTCAAAGCTATTATTGATAATTTGGGGGGCGGAATTAAAAGCGGAATTGTCAGCGGAAATTATTCTGTTGTTGAAATGTTCTCACGGCTGGTGCCTACAACCGAGATTCGTTTTTTGAAAGATGAAGATGAAGTTGTTCATTTTTTTGCTGAAGAGTTGGTGAAGGAACGAACCGGACTTCCTCCGGTTGAGGAGAAAAGAAAATTTCCCCGCCTCAAAACGGCATTTCCTCTCGAGTTTACTTTTATTGACGGGGAAGGTGAGCAAATGGTTTTTCGCGCGATTGTTACCAATTTGAGTGAAGGCGGGCTTTATGCGGAATATCTCGATTTAGAACCTTCTTCGGCGAATCCGAAGAAAATTGATCCTTACGATTTCAAGATGCTTGAGATGAAAATCAAATTAGATGATGATTCTGAAATTCATGGAGAAGGCAAAGTGGTCCGGACTGATCTGGATGGAGAGCAGATGGGTATTGCCATTCAGTTTTACCGGATTTCGGATGAAGATAGGGCCAATATTCAGCGGTTAATTAGAAAGTAGGACTGTTTCACTATTGGAAGGATCCAGCACGTCATGAGAAGCCGTCAGAGAGTCAAAGCCTCGAATGCGAGGTCCAGCCGGATTAAACATGTGAATATGCCATTCCAGATTTTAGCGGATGATATTCTCACAGGTTATATGGGTGAACCGATGCTTCAAGGGCTTTACCAACTCAAGCATTCCAAGAATCGTAAGTGGCGAAGTTAGAATAAGTTAGCGCGCGCCACCTCGAAAATCGTTGCCCCTAAAATCCAATTTTGATATACTGTTTTTTGCTCTAGAGACTTACGGGTCTCTACTCACCCAACACAAGAGGTTCTTAGCTTACTTATTTCCCCACTCAGGCTAGGAACCTCTTTTTTTTTCTGTGTCAGTGAGGTGGTGGTGAGCCAAAAACCAAATATGCCTACAACGACTCTGGAATCCATCAAAAAGATTTTCTTTGCTGTTTGCCGTATTGCCATCAGTCTGGGAGCGTTGGCTCTTATTATTTTTATGTTCCGCTCCAAACTGCATGATGTTGGCAGAATACTCCTGGAAGCCCAGTGGGATAATCTTATTGAAGCCTTCGGAATTTTTCTTGCTGCGTTTTGTGTGGTTACTTACCGTCTGAAAATTATCATGGCCGTACAACATTTGGCTATTTCCCTCAAAAATCTATTTTCAATCGGCTTAATTGGCGTGTTTTTTAATAATCTTCTTCCATCATCCATCGGCGGTGATGCGGTGAAGGCTTATTACGCGTATAAGATTACCGGGAAAAAACTGGAATCATTTTCCGCTATTTTTGTGGACCGTGTTTTGGGTCTTTTTACCTTGATTGGCCTGGCTTCGCTTGCGTTGATTTTTTTTAGAGCACAGCTAAATAATCCTAAAATTACGGATGCCATCATTGCTATGACAACAGTGTCATTGGTTGTGCTGGTGTTTTTTGCAAGCCGGCGGGTTGCGAAACGGTTTAAATTTGTGGCTTTCTTGATTCCTTCCGAAAAATTTCGAGAAAAACTTAAGAATCTTTATCATTCCGTTTACGGGTATAAACAACATCCCGGAGCCGTGGCGACAGGACTTTTGCTTTCTCTTATTTCGCAGAGTTTGTTTATCATCGTGAATTATTTTCTAGCCTTAAGTCTCAAAGTATCCATTCCGATTTGGGTGTTCTTTATTTTAGTCCCGATTATTGGAACCGTTAGTATGGCCCCCTCGTTAAATGGTCTTGGTGTCCGGGAAGGTGCTTATGTTTATCTTTTTTCTCACTTCTGTACTTCGGAACAGGCTTTTGCGCTGTCAATTTTGAATTATTTCATTTTGGTAGTGCTTAGCATTGCCGGCGGTCTTGTTTATGTGATGAGGAAGCTGGTACTGTTCAAGGAAATTGCTTCAGTGGACGTTATCGAGGAGTTGTCTCATTCGCAGGAGGAGTTTGAAGCATCAACAAAGAGTTGATAGGAGGAAGCAATATGGTGGATCGGGAGTTGTTAAATATTTTGGCTTGTCCAATCTGTAAAAAAGAGGTAAAGTTAGAGAATAATTTTCTGATTTGCTCTGCCTGCCGTAAGCGATATCCCATAAAAGATGGGATCCCAGTCATGTTAGTGGAGGAAGCACAGTCACTTTAGTGCTAAAGTGGGAAAAAAGTGGAGAATCTGTGAAGAAAAAGACACAAAGTCGAAAATCATCATCGTTCCCCAAAAGAAAGAAGATTTTGATTATCCATGGACCCAACCTCGATCTTTTGGGAACTCGAGAGCCTGAAATTTATGGAAAATTGTCCATATCCGATATCAACCGGCAGCTTCAGGAAAAGGCCAAGCAGTTAGGGGTTGGCCTGGAAATAATCCAGTCTAACCATGAGGGTGATATCGTCGATCTCATTGGCAAAGCATCCGGCCGGGGCATACAAGGCATTCTCATCAATCCTGCAGCTTATACCCACACCAGCGTGGCTATTCGGGATGCGATTTCGGCGGTCAGCGTTCCTGCTGTGGAAGTGCATCTATCAAATATCTACAAGAGGGAACCGTTTCGGCATGTTTCCCTGACGGCGTCGGTTTGTGTCGGACAAGTGTCTGGGTTTGGCTTAGATAGTTACTTGCTAGGCTTGGAAGCGCTAACAAAATGTTTGAATGACAACTTTGGAGGCAGGAATGAATCTTAAGGAGTTAAAAGAAATCATCAATTTGATGAAAGAACATGGACTGACCGAGCTTGAAATCGAAAAAGACGGTTTTAAAATCCGGCTTAAGAAATCAAACGGTCAAATCATTGCCCACGAAGAAGTTTATTATCAACCCAAAGGAGCTGTGGCTCCTCAAGCGGCTGCGCCGCAAGCGCCGGCTGCTCCAACACAGCCTGTTGCTGCCGCGAATGAAGTTTTGGTGCGCTCGCCGATGGTGGGAACCTATTATTCTGCTCCTGCTCCAGATCAATCCCCATATGTCAATGTTGGCACGACGATCAAGACCGATGATGTGCTGTGTATTGTTGAAGCGATGAAGCTTATGAATGAAATTAAATCTGAAGTCAGCGGAAAAATCGTTGAAATGCTCGTGGAAAACGGTACTCCCGTAGAATTTGATCAGCCCCTCTTCCGGGTTGCTCTTTCATAGCTGCCATGTTTAATCGAATCCTGATTGCTAATCGTGGTGAAATCGCTGTACGCATTATTCGTGCATGCCGTGAGATGGGTATTGAAACGGTAGCTGTTTATTCTAAAGCCGACAAAGATTCGCTTCACGTTAAAATGGCACAGCAGGCGATTTGTATTGGCAATTCCCCCAGTTCTGAAAGTTATCTGAATATTCCTTCGATTATCAGCGCGGCAGAAATCGCCGATGTTGAGGCGATTCATCCCGGTTATGGATTTTTGGCCGAGAACGCTCATTTTGCCGAAATCTGCGAATCCTGCCAGATCAAATTTATTGGACCAAAACCAGAAAGTGTGCGGTTGATGGGTGACAAGGCTCTTGCGCGCCAGACGGTGCAGAAAACCGGTCTTCCAATTACGCCCGGAACCGATGTTCTGAAAGATCAGGAAGAAGCGCTTCGTTTTGCAAAAAAAATCGGATACCCCGTTATCATCAAAGCTAAGATGGGCGGAGGCGGGAAGGGAATGAAGGTTGCGCACAACGACGGAAAACTAGTCAGCGCGTTTCTCACCGCGCGTACCGAGGCCGAGGCGGCTTTCGGGAATGGCGATGTCTATATCGAAAAATTTATCGAAGAGCCCCGCCACATCGAGATGCAAATTTTGGCCGATCAGCACGGCAATACTGTTTATTTGGGGGAACGCGATTGTTCGATTCAGCGCCGTCATCAAAAATTAATCGAAGAAGCGCCGTCGCCGTCGCTCTCGAAAAAAACCCGCAAACGAATGGGTGATGCCGCGGTTCGTATCGCGAAAGCGGTGAAGTACGAAAATGCCGGAACCATTGAATTTCTGGTGGATAAGGATGAAAATTTTTATTTTATGGAAATGAACACGCGGCTTCAGGTAGAGCATCCCGTGACGGAACTTGTGACGGGAATTGATATCGTGAAAGAACAAATTCGCATTGCGGCCGGTGAAAAGCTTGCCTTCACTCAGGAAGATATTCATACCAAGGGTGCTGCGATTGAATGCCGGATTAACGCCGAAGATCCTGATAATAATTTTATGCCGAGTCCGGGGAAAATTGAAACGTATCTGGCACCCGGAGGTCCGTGGGTGCGAGTCGACAGTCACATATATCCTGGTTATGTGATTCCGCCGTATTACGATTCGATGATCGCGAAGGTAATTGTATATGCACCGCACCGTCATGAGGCGATTGCCAAAATGTCGCGGGCACTTTCGGAAATGCAGATTGGTCCGATCAAGACCACGATTCCGCTACTTATGAGAATTATGAACCGGCCCAATTTTCAAAAAGGTCATGTAAATACCGGATTTATTGATAAAATGATGAATCAAATTCAACCCCAGCCAAAATCATGAAAGTATTTGATCTTTTCACCAAAGTATTTACGGTTTTCGCATTTCTGACGCTCGGAAGCCTTCTGATTATGGTTTCGCTTCACGTGGTCGCCTGGGACGATTTGATGCGTGATCTGGGTCGCATTTATGAAGATCCTCGCGCTGCGTTTCAGACTTTAATTGCCGGTATTTTTTTCATTTTCATGGGGCTTGCTTTTGCTAAAATACTGATTAAGCAAACTCGCTACGCCGGCGGTATTATCTATGCCGGTCCGCTTGGTCGTACCACGGTTTCTGTCAGCGCGGTTGAAGATGTTGTTCGTAAAACGCTGAAACGGTTTCCTGAAATTTTGACCTTCACACTCAAATGCCGAGGATATGAGAAGAAAGCGGAAATCAAAGTTAAGCTGGTGGTTCAGGCCGGAGTGACCCTTCCTGTTTTTTCTGATGAGGTCAAAAAAGAAATTCGTTCCAGGCTTGAAAGACTTTTAAATTTGGTTAATGACGTTGAAGTTTTTGTCAATGTTCGCAACATTAAAGATTCCGAGTCTTACGAAGCGCTCAGTGCCCGCAAAGCATCTTGAACTCGTAGCTCGTAACAACACTGAGGAGAAATTACGATGGAAAGAATAGGGATTCTAACAGGTGGTGGAGATTGTCCAGGGTTGAACGCTGTTATTCGTGCAGCTGTCAGAACCGCTTTGCTTGCCGATTGGGAAGTGATCGGATTTCGCAATGGTTGGAGAGGCATTATTGAAAACGAGTTCGAAATTTTGGATTCCCGCGCCGTTTCCGGAATTCTTCCAAAGGGTGGAACCATTCTTGGAACCAGCCGTACCAATCCGTACAAATCCCCAAAAGGTGTTGAGAAGATTAAAGATACGTTCAGAGAACATAATTTGATCGGACTCATCGCAATCGGCGGCGAGGATACGTTGGGCGCCGCCAACAAACTTTCGAAAGAAGGCCTTCCGGTTGTCGGCGTTCCAAAAACGATCGACAACGATTTGAATTGCACTGATTACACTTTTGGTTTTGACACGGCATTAAATGTGGCGATGGAATGTATCGATCGTCTTCATTCAACAGCGGAATCGCATAACCGGGTGATGGTCGTTGAAATTATGGGACGGCACGCAGGCTGGATCGCGCTTGAGGCAGGCCTTGCCGGCGGCGCGGACGTCATTTTGATTCCCGAAGTACCCGTGGATATTGATGAAGTTTGCTCGCTCATTAAAAAACGCCACTCTCGGGGAAAAACATTCAGCATCGTAGCGGTTGCTGAAGGCGCTCAGCTGAATCATCAAGATGTCAAAATGGAAGAAAAACTGGATCAATTCGGTCACGTGCGCCTTGGCGGAATTGGAAATACTCTCGGGGAAATGATCGAGAAAAAAACCGGATTTGAAACCCGCGTGACCGTTCTCGGGCACATTCAGCGCGGCGGTTCGCCGACTGCGTTTGACCGTGTGCTCGGAACCCGGTTTGGTGTGAAAGCTGTTGAGTTGATTAAAGCGAAAAAATTCGGAAGAATGGCCAGTCTGCAGGGCAACAAAATTATCGATGTTCCTCTTGAGGATGCTGTCGGTGTGTTAAAGACAGTGCCAAAAGATTATTACGATATGGCCAAGGTATTTTTTGGATAATGAATATTTTATCCCGCTTGCAAGAAATCTTAGCTGAAAATAGAGCTGCGATCGAAAATACGTTCAAAGACGGAAATCTGAACGTGTTGGAGCAGATTGCGGGCGAAATGGTCCGCGTGCTGGAAAACCGAGGAACTATTTTTCTCTGTGGCAACGGTGGCAGCGCGGCGGATGCCCAGCATATCGCGGCAGAATTTATCGGCCGCTTCAAGCATGAACGCCGTAGCCTTCCCGCGATTGCACTAACGACAGACACGTCGATTCTTACCGCGCTGGCCAATGATTATTCCTACGATGTGGTGTTTGCCCGCCAAATTGAGGGTCTTGGCAAAGCCGGAGATCTGTTGATCGCTATTTCCACGAGCGGTAATTCCACAAATGTGATTGAAGCGGTGAAAGCCGCGAAAGAACTTGGCGTGAAAACGGCCGCGTTTACCGGCGAAACTGGGGGCAAACTTGCCGGAATGACCGACTATATTTTTAAAGCCCGATCGAAAAACACCTCTCACGTTCAGGAAACACATATCACCGCGCTCCATGCGGTATCCGAAATCGTTGAAGAAATATTCACCGCCCATGCACTCAAAAGTTAAATCTCTTTCCGCCCTTCAAAAACTCAGAAACCAGTGGAAACGGCAGTCGAAAAAAGTCGTTTTCACGAACGGCTGTTTTGATGTGCTTCACTTTGGCCATGTCAGCTATCTCCGGAAAGCGAAAGCGGCCGGGGATGTGCTTATTCTTGGTCTGAACAACGATGCCTCGGTGCGAAAAATCAAAGGACCCGATCGGCCGGTCAATTCCGAAAAAGACCGTGCGGAAGTTATTTCCGAGCTTGTTTCTGTCGACGCGGTGATTCTTTTCGGTGAGGATACGCCCGAGAAATTAATTTGCGCGTTGAAACCCGATGTGCTGGTAAAAGGGGCTGACTGGAAAAAGGAAGATATTGTCGGCGGCAAATTTGTGGAATCGTACGGTGGCTCGGTGAAACGAATTAAGTTTGAGCCCGGCCGTTCCACCACGAAAACTCTCCAAAAGCTTAATGGGGCATGACCCCCGCCATGAAATCTCAAATACTTCGAGTTATTGACGCCAATTACAATCGGGCTAAAGAAGGAATTAGGGTCTGTGAGGATGTGGCTCGTTTCGTGTTGGGAACGACCCGCCTCACAGAACTCTATAAACATGCGCGCCATGAATTGACCCGGATTTTGTTGAGCCTGCCGGTTTCCTACCGCGACATTGTGGCGGAACGCAACGTCCGTGAGGACGTCGGGCGGCAAAGCCTCAAGCTCGATAAGAAGAAAATCAAGGCGGAAGATATTTTTTCAAGCAATATTCAGCGGGCCCAGGAAGCGGTGCGCGTGCTGGAAGAATGGTCGAAAATTATTTCTGTGCCCGCGAGCCGTAAATTTCAAAAACTGCGCTTCAAACTCTATGAACTCGAAAAAGAAACTTTTAAAAAATTTTAGACTGTACGCGATCACGGATTTGAAATCAGAAGATTCATCGATCACGAAAAAAGTCGATGCCGCGCTTCGCGGTGGAGTGGATATCATTCAGCTTCGTTCGAAAACACTTCTGGATGCGCCGTTTTTACGCATTGCCCAAAAATTCGTGCCGATTGTCCGCCGGCATCGAAAACTTTTTTTCATCAACGACCGCGTTCACTTGATGCTTCTCACAGATGCCGACGGCATTCATTTGGGACAGGATGATTTATCGATTGCTTACGCGAGAAAAATTCTGGGATCAAAACGATTGATTGGACGGTCAACTCATAGCCTCGAACAAGCCGTTAGGGCAGAGCGTGAAGGGCATGACTATATCGGCGTGGGTCCTGTCTTTGAAACGCCGACCAAGCCGAACTACTCGCCGGTTGGTCTCAAATTAATTGAACAGGTGTCAAAACGGGTTCGCATTCCGTTCGTCGCGATCGGCGGTATTGATGCGACGAATGTCGCGCGCGTGATCGACGCGGGTGCGTGCCGTGTCGCCGTAGTCCGAGCCGTCTTTGCCGCGAAAGATGTTCGGAAAGCTGCCGAAGTATTGTTGGAACAATTAAAATAAGGAGATCTCATGGTAACGAAAGCCTCGATTAAAAAAGTGAAAAAATCCGTACAGCCGCTTCTGGTCGTTGGAACCGTTGCCGTTGATTCTGTCGAAACGCCGTTCGGCAAGCGCGATGAATGTTTCGGCGGGTCGGCCTCGTATTTTTCCTATTCTGCCAGTTTCTTCACGCCAGTGCGTCTCGTGGCCGTGGTCGGAAAAGATTTTCCGAGTCAGTACCGAAAAGTTCTCGAAGAAAAAAATATCAATCTGGAAGGGCTTCAAATTCATCCAACCGGAAAAACGTTCCGCTGGAAAGGGAAATATGATTTTGATTTAAACAATGCCCAGACACTTGAGACCCATTTAAATGTGCTGCTCCAATTTGATCCGGTGGTCAAAGGCGGCAATCAGGTGGATTATCTCTTTCTCGCGAATTTTGATCCTACCCTACAGATGAAGGTCTTGAAACAAGTAGAGCGTCCACGGGTGAAACTAGTCGCTCTCGACACGATGAATTTTTGGATTCAGAACAAACGGAAAGATTTGAAGACTGTGATCGAACACGTAGATTTGATTGTATTAAACGACGGAGAGACACGCCAGCTTACGGGTGAAAATAATTTAATTAAAGCCGCCCGAAAAATTCGGGATATGGGGCCCGACATTATCGTTGTCAAAAAAGGGGAACACGGTGTGCTCCTTTTTTACCGGGATCAGTTTTTTGCTCTGCCGGCTTTTCCACTCGATAGCGTCTTCGATCCCACCGGGGCGGGGGACACCTTCGCGGGCGGTATGATGGGATATATCGCTAAACAGAATTCAGTTACGTTCGATACATTAAAACGGGCCGTGGCTTATGGAAGCGTCATGGCTTCGTTTACCGTGGAAAAATTCAGCCTCGATCGCTTGCGCGAATTGGGCGGTTCGGATATCGACGAGCGGCTTTCGGAGTTTCGTGCGTTAACAAAATTTTAATCCAGTAACCACGGAGGGTATGATGGATATTCTTTTAGCGCCTATTTTCAGTTTCTTCAGCGTCTCGTTTTACCGGCGCGTGATTCACTCCTCGCTTGGAAAAGGATTTCTGAATCTGCTTTTCCTCGCCTTTATTTATTCACTCGTCATTCTTTCCTTGTTTATGATCAAAGCCAAACCGGCCGTAGATCATTTTGTGGACTGGTTCACCAAGAGTCTCCCTCAGCTTACGTTTACCCGAGAAGGCGTTCACGCAACCATTCAGCAGCCATTCGAGATGAAAAATCCGGTTTACGGAACGGTTTTGGTGATCGATACCACAAAAGACAAAGTAGATAATCCGCCTTCTTCTTTGATTTATCTGACAAAAACTCAACTGGTTGTTCGCAATGAGGCGAAATCCGAAACACGGATTTTTAATCTAGTTCCTCCTGCTGATCAAGCCAAGTCGAAGTGGAAAGACTTTTCCGTCACGGGTACGTTGGTTGACATGATTTACCGGAAAGTGGTTCCGTTTATTTATCCTGCGATTGTTTTTTTTGTCGCTATTTTCTTTTTTATGTGGAAACTGTTGGCTTCATTAATTTACAGTCTGTTTGCTCTTCTTCTTAATCTTTTCAGAAAAGAAAAATTAAATTATGGCCAGCTCCTGGTGCTGTCGATGTTCGCCGTCACGCCGGTAGCCGTGCTTCAATGCGTAGGGATTTTTGTGCCCAAACTTTTATTTGCTCTGAAACTTCCGATCTCGATGCTTCTGACGATTTTGTTCATTGCGCTGGGTATCCTTGCCACACAGAAGCCGGCGGAGGATGTGTTATAATTTTTGCTGATTGACGCTTAGCTTTCTAAACCAAGGAAGGTTTTTATGCGTCCCGTCTACATGATTTCCGGCGGTGTCAGCAAATTCGCCAAATCTCGGAATCGCCTTACCTTTCAAGCTATGGTGAAAGAAGCTTTTTCTTACGCCATGCGCGACTGCCCCAAACTGCAACTTGAACATATTGACGGAAGCATTGCCTCATATTTTTCCGATCATTTCCAGGGCCAGCTTATGGCCGGAATTATGGCGCACGATTATCTGGGACTGTGCCCGAAACCGTCGAAGCGCGTTGAGGGCGGCGGCGCGACTGGTGGACTTTGTTTTCAGGCAGCGTACGAAGCGGTGGCATCAGGGCGTATGGAAGTTTGCGTGGCTTTCGGTTTTGAAACGATGAGTCGTGTCCGGACTTGGAAGGGTAACGAATTGATCGCGCTGGCCTCCGACACCAATTTTGATTATCCGCTCGGGGGATTTTACACTGGCTATTACGCCATGATGGTGGTGCGGCACATGCACGAGTTCGGGACCACGGTGGAGCAGATGGCGAAGGTATCGGTGAAAAATCACACGAACGCGCTTCATAATCCGTACGCACAAAAGCCGATGATGATTTCGGTTCAAGACGTGCTCGAATCGCCGATGGTGGCGTATCCTCTGAAACGCCTTGATATTTGTCTGATGTCTGATGGGGCGGCGTGCGTGATTTTGGCAAGCGAAAAAGCTGCGAAACGATTTGGGAAAAAAGATATCCGCATTTCCGGAATCGGCACCGGAACCGATGCAATGCGATTGTCGGATCGGCCGCACGGAAAAGTACCGTTGCTTGCGCATGAATCCGCGTCGGATTATCGCAATATGAGATATCCCGGTGTGCACTCCTGCCGAGCGGGACGGATGGCGGCGATTGAAGCGTATCAAATGGCGGGAATCAAAAATCCTCTGCACGATTTGAGCTTTGTCGAATTGCACGATGCCTACACGTCCTCTGAAATTCAGACTTACGAAGATTTGGGACTTTGCAAATATGGAGAGGGGGGCATGTTTATAGATTCCGGTGCTCCGGAAATCGGAGGGACGTGCCCCGTGAATCCATCGGGAGGCCTGCTAGCTTGCGGCCACCCTATTGGTGCGACCGGACTGATGCAGGCTGTATTCTCTTTCTGGCAGCTACAAGGCAGTATTCGGGAACATTTTGGCAGCGCGAAACTTCAGGTCCGAAATCCGAGGCGGGGATTGATTCATTCGCATGCGGGCACGGGCACCTACGTGACGGTGAGCATTTTGGAGCGTGATTAATATGAAGTCGGCATTCAACAAAAAATATTTCACGGATTTGAAAAAGTTGAAATGGGCGCACAATTTGAAAGGCCTCAAAAAAATGCCGCCGATTGTTTTGTCGCGTCACGATGAAACGGATTACATTCATTCTTACGGCGAGAATTCCCCGTTTTTCGCCGGTCTTGCGCACAATGAAATTCTTGGAACACGCTGCCGGAAGTGCAAAACAAAGTTTGCGACGCCGCGCCTGTCCTGTTTGCAGTGCGGCACGGACTGTAATTGGTTCCTGCTTCCCAAGACCGGACGTATCCATTCCTGGACAAAGTGTTATTTTGGCGGCGAAAGTTTTTTAAAAGAAACTCCGTATTTCTTAATTTTGGTCGAATTTAAAGGAGTGAATTCGTTACTGCTTTCACGGTTAAAAGGCGTGAAAGACGAAAAACACGTCGAGATTAATATGGAAGTTGAAGCTCATTTCTCAAAAAAGCCGAAATATGAAATCACCGATTTGTGGTTTGAGAAAAAATAACCCAAAAATTTTGCGTAAGGAGAGACAGTCATGAAACTCACCAGCGAACAAAAGTTGATTCAAAAAACAATCCGCGATTTTTCGGATAAAGAAATTCGTCCCATAGCCTCTGAAACGGATAAATCCGCGAAATTTCCGGTGGAGATTTGGAAAAAACTTGGCGATATGGGCGTCGTGGCGCTGCCGGCTCCGGAAAAATTTGGTGGCGGCGGCGGTGATGCGCTTACATTTTGTCTGGTGGTTGAAGAGTTGGCGAAGGTCTGTGCCTCGACGGCGCTGACGTATGCCGCTCACTGCACGTTGGGTGTTGGGGCTATCAATTTATTTGGGACGGAAGAGCAGAAGAAAAAGTGGATTCCGGAACTGATTCAGCCCGGAAAACTATGTTCGTATTCTCTCTCGGAGCCGGGATGCGGGTCTGATGCCGCGGCGATTCAGACGACGGCGGTAAAAAAGAACGACAAATATATTTTGAATGGTTTGAAAAATTTTGTGACCTCCGGATCGATTGCTGACAAAGTCATCGTGGCTTGCGTGACCGATAAATCAAAAGGGAAGGAAGGAATCAGTGCGCTTGTTGTTGACCGGAATTCCAAAGGTGTCAGTGTTGGAAAAGAAGAAGATAAAATGGGATTTCGCGGCTCTGTAACGGCTCAGCTTGTTTTTGAGAATGTGGAAGTTCCGGTCGAAAATCTTTTGGGTGAAGAAGGCAAGGGCCTCCGCATGTTTTTGACTCTTTTAGATCATGGCCGGATTGGGATTTCCGCGCTTTCACTAGGCATTGCTGAAGGAGCGCTTGAAGAAAGCGTGAAATATTCTCATCAGCGCAGCGCTTTCGGTCATCCTATCGCTGACTTTGAAGGGGTTCAATTTATGCTGGCGGATATGGCCACGGAGATCGAAGCCGCCCGTGGACTTTTAGTCCGCGCGATTGAGGCCAAACAATCTGGAAAAGATTTTGTGAAATTGGCTTCGATGTCAAAACTATTTGCTTCCACCATGGTGGTGGAGGTTACCCGAAAAGCTGTTGAAATTCACGGGGGTTACGGATATCTAAAAGATTTCCCCGTCGAGCGTTTCTACCGCGACGCAAAATTTATGGAAATCGGAGAAGGCACTTCCGAGATCCAGCGCCTCGTCATCGCTCGGGAACTGCTGAAGTGAGCCATTCGGGAGTTTCTGTATTTACCCCGATGGACTCATCCCGGGCTTGACCCGGGATCCGTTTTTAGAATGGACTCCCGCCTTCGCGAGAATGACAAAGTTAACTTTTTAATCGTGCTTCCGCCAGCCTGATTGCCGCCTCACCGGGCGGAATTTTCTCGCGTTTCGAAATCGAAAAAATTTCCCGAAGATTTTTAGGAATTAGTTCCAGCCACGTATTCACATCTTTTTCCTTTAAAATATCCCGGACGTAAATATTGATCAGCCCGCCCGCATTGATGACAAAATCGGGTGCGTACAGAATTTTCCGGTCGAAAAGCAGACGGTCATTGAGTTCCTGATTTTCCAGCTGATTGTTGGCCGCTCCCGCGATGATGCGGAAAGTCAGTTTCGGAATATTATCTTGATGAAGTACGCCTCCCAGAGCGCAGGGAGCAAATATATCCGCATCGACGTGGAAAATATCTTCAGGCGAAACCGTGTGAATGGAGAGTTCCTTGCGCGCTTTTTCGGTTAATTTCGGGTTAATTTCCGCCGCGGTTACCTTGGCGCCGGCATGAGCTAATAATTTCGCGAGACTGAATCCGACATGTCCAAGTCCTTGCAGGGCGACCGTTACTCCCGATAAATTTGTGCGGCCCAATGCTTCCTCGATACACACGTTAATGCCACGCAAGACTCCGTTCGCGGTGATGGGGGAAGGATCCCCACTTCCTTTTCGGAGTCCGGTGATGAAGCGGGTTTCCTTCGCGATAATTTCCAAATCGTCCGGCGTGATGCGCGCATCTTCAGCGGCCAGATAGCGGCCGCCAAGGGAATCGATAAATTTGCCCATCGCGCGCAGCATTTTCTCCAGCTTGGGTTCGTTAGGATCAGCCATAATCACAGCTTTGCCGCCGCCGAGTGCCAGTCCGGCGCACGCGGCTTTGTACGTCATCGCTTTTGACAGCCGGAGCACGTCGTTAAGAGCCTCTTCTTCTGAGCGGTAATGCCAAAGGCGGATGCCGCCGCAGGCGGGACCAAGGCGCGTACTGTGCACGGCAATAAAAGCACGAAGTCCCGAGCCGGGGTCCGTGCAGGAATAAACTTCCTCAAATTGGGGAATGCTGATGCGTTTGATGTTCATAATTCCTGTCCCTTCGGAAAAATCGATTGATACCGATAATAATAGTTACTATGAAGATCGGCAGATTCGAAATTTCCATTATTTCCGATGGGACGTTTAAGCTTGATGGCGGCGGTATGTACGGCATCGTGCCGCGCGTGCTTTGGGAGAAAAAAACACCGCCAGATATCCAAAACCGGATTACGCTCGGTATGAATTGTGTTTTGGTGCGAACCGGAAAAAAGAATTTTCTGATTGAAACAGGGCTTGGCGACAAGTTGTCCGATAAATTCCGGAAAATTTATGAAGTTCAAAAAGGGAATCAACTGTTAATCGGTCTCGCCCGGCTGGGATTAAGTGCCAAAGATATCGACGGTGTGATCGCGACGCATCTTCATTTTGATCACTGCGGCGGCTGTACTGAGATGAGTGCGGATGGCCGGTTGCGCTCCGTGTTTCCAAACGCGAAATATTTTGTTCAAAAACAGGAATGGCATGACGCGCTTCACACAAATAAACTGACCGAAGGCAGTTATCTTGAAGAAAATTTTTTACCATTGGAGAAATCACGGCTCCTCGAGTTGATTGATGGCAGCAAAAAAATCGAAGAGGGAATCAGCGTTCAGGTGACTGGCGGGCACACAAAAGGTCATCAAATCGTGTGGCTGGAGTCTGCGGGTGAGAAGGCGTGTTTTCTCGGCGATTTTATTCCGACGACGAGTCATCTGAGGCTTGCTTGGGTAATGGCTTATGATGAATATCCGATCGAATTGGTGAATTTGAAGAAGGGGATTCTTGAAAAATTGGTCGAGGAAAAGCATCTTTGTTTTTGGTATCATGACCCCCAGATTCCCGCAAGTTATCTGAAGTGGGATGAGAAGAAAAATGCGAGCGTAGTTCAGTGGTAGAACATAAGCTTCCCAAGCTTAGAATGTGGGTTCGATTCCCACCGCTCGCTCCATTATTTAGAATGAAAGAATTCTCATGACCTCCTGGGAAGAAAATATCGAAAAAGAATATGAATGGGCGCATATCCAAAATTTGCGCGAGGAACTTCTTTTTAACCTTTATAAGGCGGAAGATGAGGAAGAGGCCAGTGTTTACCTGATTCAGCTTCACCTCGACAACGCCAAGGACTTGAAATTTTTTTCGGAAAGTGAACGGAAAAGAATCAAGGAAATTCTGATGATTCTTATTAAGGAGACCCAAAAACACCGGGAGCTTTTGGATGAAGTGGTTGACGAAATCGAAGCTAAAATAAAAAAAGAGAAACAGAAATGAATGGTTCTGATCCCAAACAACTTAAACAGCTTTGGCTTATGCGTTTTGAAAGAATGTTGAAATTGGAAAAAGATGCTCTGTGTTTTTACTCGGATCTGTTGACAAAACACAAAGTTTTTCTAGAAGGAACTAAAGCAAAAAAGGTGCTCGAATCAATTATGGATGATGAGGTTGAACACGCTCAGTATGCCTCTGAGCTTGTCCGTATCGTGGAATCCAAAAAGGTCTCCGATGGGAAGTGAAGAGCATTGTGAGCTTCCGCAGTCTAATTTGTCTGATCGGGAAGCGCTTGCGGCGATGAAAAAATATAAAAATGTAGCTGTGGTTGGACTTTCAAGCAATCCTGAAAAGCCAAGTCATTATGTCGCGAAATATTTGAAAGAGCACGGCTGGAATATTTTCCCCGTCAATCCCACGCTGAAAGGCGAAGTGCTTGGCGAGAAAGTTTATGCCTCGCTTTCCGATGTGCCGGTCAATGTTGAAATTGTCGAGATTTTTCGTCCGCCCAGCGAGGCGCTTCCGGTTGTGAAGGACGCGATTGAGCGGGGAAGTAAAGTAGTTTGGATGCAGGTGGGCATTGTTAATAACGAGGCGGCCAAATTGGCTCGTGCCGCAGGCCTTACGGTGGTGATGGATAAATGTATGATGGCGTTGCATCAAAGGAGTGCACAGTGAAGCTCGGGAAATGGTTTGTTTACATTTTTTGCGTTTTAATTCTTGTTCCTGGATGCGGCAAGAAGCAAGAGGAGGCCGTGGTTCCAGAAAGTGCGTCTCAACAGTTGGCGGTGCAGACGGTAGATTTTGCGACAACCGGATCCATTTCCGGAAAAGTGTTGTTTGAAGGCGTGGTCCCACCCAGGAAAGAGTTGCCCGTCAAAGGTAATCCTGAATGCAGTGTTATTAATCACGGACAAATTCTTTCTGAAGAATTGTTGTCGAAAGATGGAACGCTTCAGAATGTATTCGTTTACGTGAAACAGGGGCTTGAAAATTACAAATTCGATCCGCCCGCCGATTCTGTGGAAATTGACAATTCCAAATGCGTTTATGTGCCCCATGTGACCGGGGTTCAGGCCGGCCAGCCCGTGAAGTTCTTGAATAATGATCCGACGCTTCACAATATTCACGCGTTTGCCAAAAATCAGCCGGGATTTAATATGGGGCTTCCGTTTCAGGGAATGAAACAGATGAAAAAATTCAACACTCCCGAAGTGATGGTGTCGCTTAAGTGTGACGTGCATCCCTGGATGCAGGGTTATATCGGCGTGCTCCCGCATCCTTATTTCGCGGTGACGGGCGATGACGGATCGTTTACGATCAAGAATTTACCTCCGGGAAATTATGTGCTGGAGGCTTGGCACGAAACTTTGGGAACGAAAGAGCTGCCGGTAACGGTAGGACCGCAGGAATCGAAAGAAGTGGAATTTAGTTTTAAGAGCACCGGAGCACCAGTCACCGGTCACCAGTGACCGATTTACTGGTGCACTGGTGACCGGTGTTCTGGTGACTTTTAAGAAGCTGTCACCTTCAACGACACGTTAATAAAAACCCACGCAACCAGAAATCCGATAACCAATACAATTCCCGCCGTAATGTAGCTAAATGCCGGAAAATGACTGGCGCCGCCCATGCAAAAAAGCATCGGGACAGACAGGTACGTGTTTGTGCGTGAGGCCAAATACGCGTTCTTCACAATGCCGGCCATTTGCGGCGGGTTCTCACCATTTTTCACCCAGCCGATAATTTTTTTCTGGCTTGGCCAAATGATAAACCACACGTTAAACCACATGATGGTTCCCAGCAAGCCGCCGAAACTGATCCACTGACCCCAAGTCGAGGTCAATAATCCACCGGTTCCGGTCATGCCCGCGTTGGTCGCAACATAAAGTTTCCAGGTTACGTACAACCATCCAACGACGAATGTTACCATCGCCGCCCATCGAAACCACCACAGCGCGCGCAGCATCAACTGCGGCACTACTTTCTTTTTGGTGTCGGCGTCCATCGTTTTCGCGAAAGGAACGTTGACCAGATTGAAAAAATACAGCAGTCCAATCCAGGTAATTCCCGCGAAGAAATGAATCCACCTGAGCACCATCAAAGTGATCGTGTTCAAATCAAGCACATCAGTAGGCATATTTCCTCCTGGTTATTGAATAGTAAAGTCGTTAGGTGTCAGGTTCATCAACCTGGCACCTAACTAAATTGTACTGCGATCGGGAACATGATAGTTATCTCGTACCCCTAACTCAAGCAAATTCCCCGAAATGTGCTACATTTTAAATGGTAGTAAATAAGTTGTTTCAATTAGGCGTTTTTTCTCGAGTTAGCAGGCAAGAGAAAAGCCATGAGATACAAAAAAGGTGAAAAGTTTCATCGTGGACGGGATCATCCATTCCTGAAGGCAATGGCTTTATTTGTAGCCATAACCTTCGTGGAATCGACCGTCATTTGGGCGGCGCCTCCGATTCCGGTTGCCGTTGAGCCGGTTCAAAAGCCAGTTCCAGTGCCGTCGCAAATTCATATTCCCGAAGAATTTGGTGTTGTTGAAGAAGTGTATCAATCCCCGAACCCAGCCGGTGATTCGCCGCTTGTCATTTACATTCAAGACGCCCACTGCATTTACGAAGCACAATCCAATATCCGGAAAATCATCGACAGAGTCCAAAAGGATCAAGATTTAAAACTGGTCGCGCTGGAAGGCGGCGAAGGCAAAGTGAATCCCGCGCTGTTCCGCGCGTTTCCGGTTCAAGAGGTGAAAGAGAAAATTATCGATGGCTACGTGCGCCGGGGTGAGCTCTCGGGCGCGGAATTCGCCGCGATCGCGAATGACCGCGAGTCCGATTTTTACGGCATCGAGGATATGAAGATTTATTTTGAAAACAAGAAAGCGTTTCTGAAAGCGATTGATGAGAAAAAACGCGTCGATATGAAACTGGACGATATTGATCGCTGGCTGAGGAAAATGAAGGACGAGACCTATTCGCCGGAACTCAAAGAATTATTCCAGAAAACGGAAGATTACGAAAAAGAACATCTGAATTTGCTCGATTACGTGAAATATTTGAAATCGTTCGAAGGTGTTGCGGGTCATTATCCGATGATCGATGCGCTTCTGGCCGCCGTCGAGCGTGAAAAGGCGTTCGACTTTAAAAAGATAGATGCCGAGGCGGTGACGCTCGGCCGCGACATCGAGCGAACCATGAAAGCCTCGAACGGCGAGGAGCTGAAAGAATTCCGCGACAAAGAATCGGCGTTTAAACGCGGCGAGATGAAGCGCGAAAGCTATTATCTCTGGCTGCTCGGTAAGGCCAAGGATCTGGGCATGGCCGAGGGTGATGAAAAACTGCCCGAGCTGAATGGCTACATGCATCACGTCGCGGACATGGAGAAGATAAAAGGAGAGGAATTATTTAAAGAAATCGACGCGCTGACGGCGGCTATTAAAGAAAAATTGTTTCAGAATGATCAACAAAGAAAGCTCGATCAGTTTTTTCATCGCCTCAAAATCCTCCGCAATTTTTCCAAACTGGAACTTTCGCGCGAAGAACTGGCCGAATACCGCGAACATCAGGCCGATTTCGCAGAGAAAAATTTCTGGGAGTTTATCGGTCGAGAAGTAGGGCAGATGGAACTGGATGATCTATTCAAACCCCACCGGGCTTTTTACGATGCGGCCCTCGAGCGCGATGAAACGCTTCACAAAAACTTGATGAAACTCTTGAACGAGCAAAGCCGGAAATTCGCGATGGTGATCACAGGCGGATTCCATTCCAACGGTATCAAAGAAATGCTGAAGCGTGACGGAATTTCCTACATACTGATCGTTCCGCGAATCACGCAGTTTGACGAGAAAACCCCGTACTGGGACGTGATGCGCGGCAAAGTCTCGTACGCAAAATGGCTCAAAAAGGAAACGCTCTCGCCGGAACTTTTTCTAATCGAGCACCAAAAAGCGGCGGATCAGGGGCTGTCTACCGAATTTGCCGAAGCGGTAAAAGAAAATCTGCCGCAAATTCTTCAGGGCTGGAAAAACGCGATCAATACCCAAACAAGCATTTCTTCCGAACAAAAAGCGGAATACACAGCCATCATCAACGAAATATTCAGCAAGCTGATTACTGGTAAGGAGGCAATTCCTGCCGCCGCCGCCGCAAATATCACAGCGCAAATGGCCAAAATTCTCCAATCTTTTTTTGATGGCAAGCGGAACGAGGCACTCCAAAAAATCGCCGCGCTTGAAAAGCAAATTGATCAAACGGTCTCAACCAAGCAAGCGGAGTTTGCCGTCACCGGCCGGTTGCCCGGAGCCCAAGCGGTAATGGGGCGGTCGCTTGGCGCTGCTACCGCCGAAGAACTTGACGAGGAAATAAATGATTTGAAGAAGTCGAAAGGTTTGAATTTTATCCGGAAATTTTCAGAAGGGGATGCCGGGATTGCCTTCTTTTTAAAACGAAGTGGAATGGATGCTGCGCGCGTGAATGCTGATTTGTTCCGTCGGCGGCTGAACTTGATTTTGGAGACAGCCTCGCCCACAAAGCTGGAGGAATACGTCAGTAAAACCGAAGCGCTTTCACAATTAATGTCTGATTTGTCAGTAAGAAATTTTTCAAAACGGAAAAAGGATATCAAAAGACAAATCGAGTTTTTAAGATTTCATTATCTGACAGTGGAGCGTGATTACACTGATGGTGACACGGTGTCTCAAGCGGTATTTGAAAAAGCGATCAATTATCTGATGAAGCCTGAAACCACTTCCATTGAATTAGCGATGATTACCTTGCCAATAGCTTCCGCCAATAAAATCGGCGGCGTTGAAATGGGAAGCGCGCTTAAAAATGAAATGATGGAGGTGATTAAAAAATGTACGGCACCGGATGGTGTAAGGGCTTTACCTTTACTGCAGGATGCAGCTGGGACCAGTCAGGGCTATATCGGCACAAGATTGATCGCGCTCGGTCTTAGCAAAAAGGATCTGGAAAAAATTTTAACCGAAGGATTTGCTCAGGTGAAAGAAAAACTTAAAACCCGGTTCCTTTTAGATGAGGAAAAGACGGCCAGACTTGAGGAAGCGTTCAGTGTCTTTGGCGCCACCTCGGTAATCCGCGGGCCTTCTAAGGATGAAAAACTTGCTTTTAAGAATGAAAAAAATCCTGAGGTAAGAAATAAATTGGGCAAACAAATGGTGGAGAATCTTGAAGGGGAAGTTGTGCGGCAACTAAAAACGGTGACTGCCCGGGCCGAAGTTCAAGAAAAAATATTGAAGCAGCAAGGAGTTTTTGATGAGGCCCAGCTTGACAAGCCGCCGCCGGGTTTAGTGAACGCGTTAAGAGAGGCCGAGGCGAAATATATTCCTCAGAATGACTATTTTACCGGCAGGCTGCCTCGTCCCGCTCACGACTTGGGGCGTGTCAAAATTGTCCTCGATGGTGTGGCCGGAGTTCGAGAAAAAATGGGGTTTGTGGATAAAATAAATGCGATCGCAAACGCCATTGACGATTACCATCAAGCGCCAACGCCCAAAAAGCTTCAGGCCCTTCAAGCTCGCATTAATGCCTTCAAGTCAGATTATGCCGAATTCCAGCCGATTTTTGATCACACCGTTCTTCGCTCACTTCAGGATATTCGATACTCGCGATCCTACAAACTTTCCTCTTTTGGAAAACTGATTCAGGCCGAGGCGGATGGCAGTCTGGATCGTCTTAGCGCGCGTCTGAAGCTCGATTCCAATTCGTTCGCCAAAGGAATTTACATGACCAAATTAGGCGATGAAATCGGACTGGCCTATTATGTGAATGGAAAGCTCACCATGTCATTTCTGGAGTTCAATAAATACAACGCGTTCAATGATGAGTACGCGCCTGACGCCAGAGACAGTTTCTATCACAACATTCTGCAATCGCTGCATGCCCTGGCCCTTGAACATGGAGTCGATAAAGGTTTGACCACAGAACAAAACGCGAAGTTTCTAGAAGCCGCCCAAGCCGCTATTTTGAACACGCAGGTGGAATTTACAGATGAAGTCTATGCCGGAGGTTTTCCGCTTCGGGCAAAAGATGGATCGCCTATTTTTGCTACTGTCGAACGGTTTAATCCTGAAACCGGGAAGACCGAAGTGATTAAAACGGACAAAATTCAACAGGGGGATAAAGCGAAAATCAAAGACCTGCCTTTTCATTTTACGGAAAAAATCGACGGAAAAAGAATCCCGCTTTATGAGGATTCCCGGACGGGTGAACTGTTCGCGGTTATGGACATAAAAAATCCCAATGAAACTGTTTTTGACGCAAGGGGAGAAAAAGCCGGCATTCTGAAAGATCTGGGGCTAAATCTGACGCCGGTGGTAGGCGTTACGGGAGCGACGGCAACAGCAGATACCCGCAGGAGACTTTTTGATGAGAATGGCGTTCTTCGGGATCCCAAAAAACATTTTGAATGGCTGGGCGACATGAATGGTAAGCAGAAATTAATTCCGGAATTGAGGAAAACTGTGGCGGAGGCGGAAGAT
>JACROU010000078.1 GCA_016214265.1 Candidatus Omnitrophota bacterium | reverse complement strand
CTGACCCTCGTCATCCCGCTTCTCTTCTTCCGTAAGTGTGTTTGCCGCTTCTCTCAATTGCTTCACCTCCCGGTAATTAAGATTGAGCACGCTCCAGTGCGCTTGTTGCTTCACCGCTTTCGGCAACGCGGAATAAAGAGCGCCCAAATGTTTCTCACCCACCTCATCGCCAAATACCCGCTCATAAAATAAGATCTGACCCTCGTCATCCCGCTTCTCTTCTTCCGTAAGTGTGTTTGCCGCCTCCCTCAGCTTTTTCACCTCCCGGTAATTAAGACTGAGCATGCTCCAGTGCGCTGCCCGCTTCACGGCTTTCGGCAGCGCGGAATATAGATTGCCCAAATGTTTTTCGCCCACGTCGCCGCCAAATACCCGTTCGTAAAATGCGATCTGGCCCTCGTCATCTTGATATCTTGAATAATCTCCTGCCAATTCCCTTAATCCAGACTTAATCCTCAGCCAGTCCGATACGGTTGAATTCACTGAAATGATTTTTCCTTTCGGGAATAATTTATTTATTTGTCCATACACGGTTCGCGGACTAACGGCTCCTTTGAATTTTTTTATCCGGATCAATCCCAGGTAATGGGCCAGCATAAGATCGCGCGCGATTTGGGCGGCGGCGTCATAGCCTTCGTACCGGGTAACATCATTGAGTTTGGATAAATCGATATCGCCGAGCGGCGTTCCCGTCACGGGAAGAGGCGGGTCGGAAATGAGCGGTCTTTTTTCGGAAAGAAGTTCGAAGATGTCTCCAAGCGCCATCTCTTCCAGCGGCGCACGGCCTTCGCGCGACTCGAGCGCCGCGCGCACCGGCGCGAATCGCTCTTCCAGAATGTGCCCGAATAATATTTCTTTGTCTCGCTCATCAATGTCGCTCAACCTAAAATCCGCGAGCCCTTGCACTGCCTGATTGAGAACAGCGCCCAGCGACGCGCCGGAAGCTTTCGGAAATTCCGGATTGGGAAGTTTGAAAATGTGATCGTGGCGGCGAAGAAGTTCGAGGACGAGAAGGATATTCTGCGCATCGTTCCAGTAAGTATTTATTAGTGGACGGGGCCGGGAGATTTTTAACTGTGCCCTCATTTCCTCTTCCATCTCTTCAAGCTTGTCCATGGAATAAGCCGAAAGAATTCCCGTAGACGGCTTAAGATATTCAACCAGCGCCTCCACCAGCCATGAAGGATCATCTTTCCATTTCGGATCGCGGTCCGGCTGTCTGGCCAAACGCTCGCCTTGAAACCCAACCATTACCGCGATATCCTGCTGCCATTTAAGCGCATAGGCCTCCAGCTGAGCACGCTCTTCATAATTAAGGTTCCCCTGCTGGCGCGGATCCAGACTATTTAGAAAATCTTTCAGATTCCTGACCTCTTCGTCAGTCAGAGCAAATCCCATTTGGAACCGGGACCAAAAACCGTCAAGTTTACGTCCATGATTTTGCCACAATTTTACTGTTTGATCCTGCGAGCCCGAAATCAACCACCGGGAATCGGGAGAAAATTTTATTGAGTAAACACAACTTTCATGACCCGCCAAATACGCGCGCTGACGGGGATAATCGGTTTCAAAATCCCAAACAACAATCCGGCCATCACGACTTCCTGTCACAAAATACCGGCCATCGGCGCTGACATCCGCGGAAAAAATATACTGCCCTTTAATTCCATAAAGCACCCGGCACTTGCGGGGATTTTTTTCATCCCATTGCCAAACGTCCACATCCCCCATCCGGTTCACAGCTACCAAACGTGTGCCATCGTGGGTTTTGAGATTAATCGGCCGGATGTCCGCATCAAATAATTTATGATTTGCCGCCGAAGGTGCCGGGAAGAATATTTTTTGTCCTGTGCCCAGCTTCCAAATTCTGGATGAAAAATCGGCACCCTCCGCGCAAATCTGACTGCCATTGGAATTAAAATCCAGAGATTTAATGGAAAATCCTTTTTCGTCGAATCGAAAAACCAGTCGCCCCGTTTCCACATCCCAAATTTTTACCAATCCTTCGGATGTACCGGAAGCAAACCGCTTTTTATCCGGACTGAAGGCCACCGCGCGAACCGTTACCGAACCGCCATCCAAAATTTTAGTTGGAACCGACATACCGAATAGTTCCCGGTACATAGCTTCACGCGCATTCAATAATTTCAATCCGCGGTAAGCGAAGATATCAACATCCTGCTCAAACAACCGGCTGAGGAAAACCTTCCTCAGATAATCAAACTGCCCCGCTGCTTCCGCACGGTCGACAATTTCTTTCAAACGTTGATCCGCGACTTTTCCTTTTCTTAATTCAATTTGGAATTTATCAAAATCTTTTTGTTCGCTAATACCCAGTGAACTGGCCTGAAATTTCGGCATGCGCAATACCAGCAACGTAATATCGTCGGACAGCCGCGCAGAGCCCAAATGAGCCTTCACTTCACTGAGAATGCCTTCCACAACTGCTTTCGCGGAAATTTTAGGATTCTTCGCAAGCATCTCATTGATGAGAACCTTGATTCGCTCCAGCTCAAACTCTTTTTTCTGCGCGTTACGGGCCTCGTACGCTCCATCGGTTTGAAGCAAAATCAGAAATCCATCTTTTAACATCAACTCGTGCCACGGAGAAGGCATTGATGGCGTTTCATCAAGCCGCATCATGCCGATCATCTGCTCCCCTTCTTCCAAATCAAGAATCTCAAGACGGCTCATTTGTCCCTGCAAATTTTCTATCAGTTGATCATTCACCGCAGTGGCTGTTCGAGCCAGAATTTTTCCGCGCTCCAAATCCAGTTTAAGTTCAAAATAACGGATTCCAAAAAGAAGATTGGGTTTTTGAGCGCGAAGCTGCTGGTGCAGACGCGAAAAAATCCGGCTCGCCTCTTCAAGGGGATAATGCCGGATCAAGCATTGGAACAGATATCGATTAAATGAGGCGGAAAGGCCGTGATTCACCGCGTCGGCCACAACAAGATGCAACGCGTTGTCTTTAATGTAGGCCTCCATAATATCGCCGCTGTAGCCGCTGGCGTCTTCGGGAATCGAAATGCCGTAAAGATTTTCTGATGAAAATTTTTGATTGCCCAGCTTATCGCCGGAAACAATCAGCCCGTCTTTGGGATATTTCAAATCTTCAAGCTGAATCCCCTTGATTAGTTTTACAAGCTTTTGTTCTACCGCGGCGTCTTCGAATATTTTTTTCAGACCGGCAAAAACTTCCGCGTCGCTTTGGCGGGAGCCGAGCGAAGCGCCTTCGGCTTTGCGCACTTTCGCGGTTTGATAAGGTCTCTCATCCAGAAGTTTCTCGGCGGCAGAAATAAGGCGCGGCTTGTTTGATTGTTTTAATACTTTCAGAAGAGCTTCAAATTTTTCTATTTCTCCGGCACTGACCGGCATTCCATTGTTGTAAGCATAGATGGTTTCAGACACGAGGGCCAATTTCAGACTTATGTTTTCAATTTTGCTGATGTCGGAGAAATCATGCTCGCCATCCCAAAATTTTCGGCGGAAATCTTTGAAAATCTCGAGATCATTTGGGCCGAAAACATTTTCCAAATCGACGGGTAGAGTCGCGTTCTGCGATGGGAATAAAGTCCGCATCATCGTGAAAATGACTGCTGCGAGAAACAAAGCCATCACGCCGGCAAGAACAGCTCCGGCCAACAGTTTGAACAGGGATTGATACGCCGCCACCAGTACAGTCACAGAAATAACTCCGGCAACAGCGGCATAGTGCACGCGGCTGAGAATCGGCGGATACTCGATTTCATACAGATAGCGGACAGGATTCACCACCATTCGGGCAAGCTTAGCGGCTTGATCCGCGGCCTGACTCAGCGCAATCACATCAGGTCCCGGACGATTGTAACCGTCATCCTCTCCCTGGCGGAATTCGGTTTCAGCTTCCGCGGCCAAAATCGCGGACAATTGTTTAAGCCCCTCGGCAGCTTCCTCGGGTGAATGCGCCCGCGTGATTTCATCCAGAATGCGTCCGCGAGCGTTAGAACTGTCAGAAAAAGATTTTTTTCAAGATTTTGTTTTGCGATCTTGAACGCGGGCTCATGACTGACATGCCACAATCCCTTTAAAAGAAGTCCCGCTTTTCCGATCCAGCCTTCTGGGAATCCATACCCTCCGTTAATCAGCAATTCAATATTTTTCCATCGAGCAATAAAATTCAAAACTTGCTGATTAGCATCTCCGTAATGTTTCCAGGGCCCCAAGTTTGCAAGCACCACATTTACTTTTTCTGACAACTGATATTCTCGCGAAAAGGTTTCGAATTGCTGCGAAGTAATATCGTTGGATGAAATAATGAAATTATCGCGGCCATCCTGCCGTAAAAACGCTTCGGCTATCCTCGAATTCACAGCATCCCTTTCGATCAAAAATACTTGTTTCGCGCCAAGCCCCAGAGCGATACGGGAAAGCAATCCGTCGCCAGCACCAAAATCAGCTGCAATGGCACCCTTAAATTTTTCCGGGTACGCCAGCATCGCCGCAATCATGGAACGCGAGTATGGACTTAGAGGCATTTTATTTGTCTCGGTTCCGTCTGATGTCGGTTGAATAAAAAATATATTTCCGGAATTTCTGGCAAAAACATCACCCAGCGTCTGTTTCATCAAGCCGACTTTCCGTTCAACAGCAGCAGCGTCAAATCTCCGCGAAATGACAACAAAAACCAGCGGACCAAGACGAATGATGCGGGAAAGAGCAAACCATGGATCGGCCGGATCAAATTCTTGGTCAGATTCAAAACCAAATCGCCGGCCGTTGACAATGATGGGTTCGTGCTCGGTGAATTTTGTTCCGTGTAATTTTACGAGAACCCGTTCAGCCAACTGATGGGATTCAGCTTCCGTAAGTGGTTGGATAAGCGAGTGAGTATTTGCGTTTGGAATCTGCTGACCAAGAGAAGCGGCTCGTGACATTTGTGCAATGGCAATCCTTATGATCTTCGAGCGCTCAACAGCATCGTCAGGCTCTTGCACCATCCAAAGCGGTTTTGGAATTTTTGATTCAGCCGTTTTTCGCCACCAAGTGCCGAGGACAGCATCACGATAACGCTGATTTGAAAATTCTTCGCGAATTTTCGGTTGAATAGTGCGGTACGAAATGTTTTTCTGTTTCGCTAAAGTTTCGATCCCCCGCGAGTGAAATCCGCCGGTAATGAGAACGGCTTTTTTCACGCCGCGCGATTTCATTTTCGCGAGCGTGTTGTCGAGAAGGATTTGGTTGCGTTGTTCGGCGAGTTGGTAAAATCGAAAAGCTGTTTCGTGGACCGTGGACAGTGAACTGTGAACCGGACCACGGTACACAGACCACGGCTCACGAGAATATTCTTGCCATTCCCTCCCTGTCGCCTCAAATTTCAAAAGTTTCTCGGTAAGTCGCGCTTCGCGGGAACGATTCAGAAGTTCCTTTTCCTTCGCGTTCGCGGCATAAGCATTGGAGAGCTTGCCGATCAATGAATCCATTTCCGCAAAAAGTTCCGGGCCGATGATTTCGCTTTTGAGAATGAGATGCTCGGAATATTGACGCAAGGCTTGATAGCCATCGAGAGGCATACCCTTATTGAGGGAATCCAAGTAAACGGATTCGAAAAATCCGCGGGGATTGGCCGCAAGAGATTTATCGTTCAAATCAATACAGAGTTTCGCGGCGTCTTTTTCCACCGCCTTCATATTCAATCCCTGCGAAGCATTCATGACCCGAAGCATACGGCAAAGATATGGCCATTCGCGCTGATTATCGGGGCTGGTTAATTCTGTTTGAAGTTTTTCTTTCGCGGATTTCTCGAGAATTCTCAAAAAAGCCGCGAGTTCAAGATGCTTATTTTCGTAATCGCGGATATTCCGGTCGAATCTTAAAAATTCAGAAGAGTAGACTTTGGACTTTTCAACATCCAGTTTCGCAAACAGATCATCATAATATTTTTTAACTTCGTCCTGCCTAGCCAGTACTTTTTTGAAAAGCTCGTAATCTTCGCGATAAATTTTCGCGTCTTCGACACCCTCGAAGTGTACGGGCGGTTCGCGAACCGCTCCTACTGACAACTCGAGCGCGTACAGTTCCGCGCCCGACATTTCCCCTTTTTGCGCCAAATAATCGGCAACTTTAAGATTAGATTTTGCATCCGGAAAAAAATGGTAAACATTGGGAGCGAGCGGCTGCCAGGCACCCTCGAGCGCGACGAAACTAACACCTTCATCGTCATGAAGATGCGACAAAATTTCGCGAATGCTTTTCTGCACTTCATAATTGGAATGCGCGTCCTGAATATGAATAATGGCAAAGTCGCCTTCAGAGCGCGAAGTGCCGGCCAGCAAAGTAGCCGCATCTGCCGGAGCCCCCCACACCAAAGTGTTGGCCGTGAAGAAGAATAACGTTAGGAAGGTAAAGATTTTTCTCATGTCTTTAGTAAGATAATAAATGTAGCACATGATTGGAGGATTTCAAGGTCCAGAAGAGGCTTATTTCTTCGGTCTTAACTTAGGTTTGGGCTTGGTCTTAGGTGCTGCTTTGGGGATGACTTCCATGCCGTATTCCGACTCGACTTTGCGGATTTCGTCGCGGAAGCGGGCAGCTTTTTCGAAATCGAGGGCAACGGAAGCACGTTCCATACGCTCTTTCAGATAGGCCACATACGATTTAAGCTCGTACTCTTCTCTGGATTCGCCCACCACTTCGTTCACGAATTCTTCCGCGCGGCGCACGGATTCGATGCCGTCGCGAATGGCTTTCACGATGGAGGTGGGCGTGACATTATTTTCCTGATTGTAACGTCCCTGAATTTTCCGGCGGCGTTCGGTTTCTTGAATAGCGACGCGCATCGAATCGGTAATTTGATCGGCGTACATGATGACGCGTCCGTTCACATTTCGCGCCGCGCGCCCCGAGGTCTGAATCAACGAAACGTCACTCCGGAGGAATCCTTCTTTATCGGCGTCCAGAATCACGACGAGTGACACCTCAGGCAAATCCAATCCTTCACGCAGCAGATTGATGCCCACGAGACAATCGAATTTCCGCATCCTGAGATCGCGCAGAATTTCCATACGTTTGATCGCGTCGATTTCAGAATGCAGATACCGCACCTGAACGCCCATATCTTTCAGATAAGTCGTCAAATCTTCCGACATCCGTTTCGTGAGCGTCGTGACAAGCACGCGCTCATGAACCGCTGCGCGCTTTTTGATTTCGCCGACCAGATCATCGATCTGCCCTTTCGTCGGACGCACTTCGATTTCTGGGTCCATCAATCCGGTCGGACGGATAATCTGTTCGACGATTTGATCCGTCCGGTTCATTTCGTAAGGACCGGGTGTGGCGGAAACATAAATCACCTGCCCGACCATTTTCTCGAACTCGGCGAAATTCAGCGGACGATTGTCGAGGGCTGACGGCAGGCGGAATCCGTGTTCCACGAGTGTCTTTTTTCGGGCCAGGTCTCCGTTGTACATTCCGCGGATTTGTGGCACCGTCGCGTGCGATTCGTCGATGATGGTCAAAAAATCTTTTGGGAAATAATCGATGAGCGTGTACGGCTTCGAGCCCGGCAAGCGTCCGGACAAATGGCGGGAATAATTTTCGATGCCGGAACAGTATCCCACCTCTTGAAGCATTTCCAAATCATACATCGTCCGGGAATGAAGACGCTTCGCCTCGAGCATTTTCCCCGATCGCTCCAATTCACGCACCTGCTCGGCGGCTTCCGTCTCGATGGACTTGATGGCTTCTTTGATCCGGTCGGAGGATGAAACGAAGTGTTTTGCCGGATAAACCGCAAGCTTCGCCAAATCCTCGATGGGCGTGAAATTTTCTTTATCCAAAAGCGTAATCTGCTCCACTTTATCGCCGGACATTTGAATTCGATAGGGATTTTCCCGGTATGACGGAAAAATTTCGATGACGTCTCCGCGAACGCGCAGTGAGCCGCGCTTAAAATCGGAGTCGGCCCGGGCGTACTGAATCGCGACGAGTTGGCGAATCAAATCATCCCGATCGATGGTTTGGCCCCGCTCAATTTGAACCAAGAGTCCCGCCCAATCTTCCGGGGAACCCAATCCGTAAATGCAGGACACCGACGCCACGATAATCGCATCTTTGCGCGACAACAGTGAACTGGTCGCGGCCAAACGCAGGCGGTCGAGGTCATCATTGATCGACGCGTCTTTTTCGATGTAGGTATCGGTGTGCGGAATGTACGCTTCGGGCTGATAATAATCGTAGTAGGAAACGAAATATTCGACGGCGTTCGACGGAAAAAATTCTTTAAGCTCGGAATAAAGCTGAGCAGCGAGTGTTTTGTTGTGGGAAATCACCAGCGTCGGACGGCCCAACTCGCGAATGATATTGGCCATCGTAAACGTTTTTCCGGATCCGGTAACGCCGACGAGCACCTGCTCTTTCATTCCCTGCCGGAGTCCGGAAACTAATTTTTCAATCGCTTGCGGCTGATCGCCTTCCGGTTTGAATGATGAGACAAGAGTGAACATATTTTTTTTGTCATTCCCGCCCCGGATCGGTGTCCGGGGCAAACTCCGAGGAATTAGGTGCCAGGTTCATGAACCTGGCACCTAATACGACTGGATCCCGGGTCAAGCCCGGGATGACAACGCCTCAGGCGATGTCACCTCCAAGCTAAAATTCATCGATCGCACGGAATGCGTGATACTGCCGACAGAAATCCGCTCGACCCCGGTTTTCGCGATCGCGCGCACCTTATCCAACGCGATGCCGCCCGAAGCTTCCAGTAGCGGCTTCGCCACGCCTTCGTCCTTTGACAATTCTCGCACAAAACGAACCGCTTTTCTGAGATCGGAAATGCTAAAATTATCGAGCAAAATAATCTCGGGACGAAACGACATGGCCCAAGGAATTTCTCGAACCGAATCTACTTCAACAGTCAAAAGAACTCCTTTTTTTCTTGATCGACGCAATCGTTCGATGGCTTTGCTAGCCAGCCTTGCTCCCATCGCCTTTAAAACTTCTTTATGATTGTCTTTAACCATGTATTGATCGAAAAGGCCCTGACGATGCGTATGCCCACCGCCGCACTGAACCGCGTATTTTTCCACATCCCGAAGAAGCGGTGCCGTTTTTCGTGTGGCCAATAGTTCGGTGTGATAGGGCTCGATGCGTTTCACAAATTCGTGCGTGGCCGTCGCAATACCGGAAAGTTTCGCCGCAAAATTAATCGCAACGCGCTCACCTGTCAGAATCGCCCGGGCCGGGCCGGATATCGTCGCAATCGTCTGACCGGCTTTTACCTGTGAGCCTTCCTTCGCTATCAAAGTAACTTTAACTTTGGCGCTCAAAAACCGGAAAATTATAGGGATAAGAATCAATCCCGAGATAACACATGATTCGCGCGTAATCAGTTTCGCCGTAATGTCAAAGTTGCGCGGTACAATCAAATTGGTGGTGATATCCCCGGACTGGATATCTTCATACAGCGCCAGTTTGAGCCGGCGAATTAATGTGGGGCTGAAATAGAGATTGAGAGGCATGTTATTTTTCACGAATGATGACCTGAACGCCCAGTCCGGCCGCGGTTTTAAGGCGGCTCACCTCGACGGGACTTAAGAAACGCCATTTTCCTTCTTTGAGTGGTCCCAATTGAATTGGGCCGATCGAAACCCGGTGCAGCATTTTAACTTCATAACCAATAACCTCGAGCATGCGCCGGATTTGACGTTTTTTTCCTTCTTGAAGTGTGAACCGGAGTTTCGAGATTTTGTTTCCCAAATTTAAAATTTCAACTTTGCATGGATGCGTTTTTCCTTCCTCGAGCACAATACCCCGCTCGAGACGCTTCACGTCATCAGACCGGAACGCACCCGAGACATCCACCAGATAAATCTTGTCCACTTTGTAGCGCGGATGAATCAATCGATTCGCGAGCTCACCATCGTTGGTCAGAAGTAGAAGACCAGTAGAATTTTTGTCGAGCCGGCCGACCGGATAAATACGTCCGAGTTTTTGCGGCAGCCATTCGGTGAGCGTGTTGTGGGAATGCGGATCCTCGAGTGTACACATCACGCCTTTCGGCTTGTTGAACGCCACATAAGTGACATGCTCCGGCCGAACGCGCTTGCCCTCGACCTCGATACGATCTTCCTGCGGGTCAACAAGCGTCGCCACTTCCGTCACAATTTTTCCGTTTACCGAAATACTGCCGAGCCGAATCCACGTTTCAGCCTTGCGGCGGCTGGCCACTCCGGCATGCGCCAAATATTTTGCGAGACGTTCTTTCATGATATTCCGATCGGGTTATGAAAGCGTTTCAAGCGCTTTCTGTTCGTCCTTGAAATGATTGAGTTTTTGGAGAGATTCCTGCTGTTTGGCAAGTTCCCCGTCATACACTTCTTTCGGCGCGCGCTTTTTGAAGTCGTCGTTTGCAAGCTTCGCGTCGAGCGCTTTCAGATAACCTTCGAGTTTTTTGACGTTATCTTCGATCGCCTTCTTGCGCTTGGCAATGTCGATATCCTTGCTGGCGTCGACATAAACAACCGCCCCCTTCACAACGCCCACTTTGAGCCAGCCTTTCACTCCCGATTTGAAGGCGACTTCCTCCGCGCGCACCAGCAATTTGATTTCCGAGCTTAATTCTTTAATGAGCGCATCCTGGGAATCAATGGCCACGTGAATTCCTTTTTTGGGATCGATGTCATTTTCGGCCCGAAAGTTCCGGAGCAGAAACACCACATCTTTCAACAATTCCGCCTTTTTTACCGCGGCATCGAATACCTGTGACTTATTCGAAACCGGCCATTCGGCGAGTGAGATCGTTTCGCCTAAATCCTTTTTGGTAATGAGTTTCAATTTCTGCCAAATCTCCTCGGTCTGGAAAGGCATGAGCGGATGAAGAAGCCGCAAGCTTTTCTCAAGCACGTGCAAAAAAACCTTTTCGGACAGTTTCTGTTTCGACAGCTCGACATACCAATCGCAGAAATCATGCCAGAAGAAATGGTAAAGAGTGCCGCAGGCATCGTTGAAGCGATACGTTTCCAAAGCCCGGTTCGTTTCATCAATGGAACGATTCAGCTCGGAAAGAATCCATTGATCCACCCAGCCTAAATTTTTGATTTTCTCCGCGGTCAATTCAAAATTGTCGAATGACTCGGTTTTCATATTCATAAACACGAAACGGCAGGCGTTCCAGATTTTATTCGTGAAATTCCTACCGATTTCAAATTTCTCAGGCGATAGAAACGCGTCCTGCCCGGCTCCGGTAATCATCATCAAGCTGAACCGGAGCGCGTCGGCGCCGACATGATCGATCACATCGAGCGGATCGATAATATTGCCCAGCGATTTCGACATTTTCTGCCCGGTTTCGGTGCGGATCGTCCCGTGAATGTTGACCGTGTTAAATGGCGCCGCGCCCATAAATTCACATCCGGCCATAATCATACGCGCCACCCAGAAAAAAATAATTTCGGAGGCGGTCACCAAATCCGAAGTGGGATAAAAACATTTCAGGTCCGGTGTTTTCTCCGGCCAGCCAAGCGTGGAAAACGGCCACAACCACGAGGAAAACCAGGTGTCGAGCACATCCTCATCCTGCTTGAGTTTCGCCGAACCGCAGGCCGGACATTTCGTCGGGTTTTCGCGCGATACAATCGGCTTACAATTTTTATTATCGCAATACCAGACCGGGATTTGATGGCCCCACCAGATCTGACGCGAAATGCACCAGTCGCGGATATTATCCATCCAGTTCAGATAAACTTTGGTCCACCGGTCGGGAACGAAATTGACTTTTTGTTCACGGACAGCTTTGGCAGCCATATCCGCAAGCGGTCTCATTTTCACGAACCACTGCTTCGAATAATACGGCTCGATCACAGTATGACAGCGATAGCAATGGCCGACGGCGTGCAGATGCGACACTTTTTTGACGAGCAATCCCTGCGCCTCGAGGTCTTCGACAATCTGCTTGCGGGCTTTAAATCGGTCCATGCCGGCGTAGGCGCCGCCCTTTTCGTTGATGGTTCCATCCGGATTGAGGACATTGATAAATTCCAGTTTGTGACGCTGGCCCATTTCAAAATCGTTTGGATCATGAGCCGGCGTCACTTTCACGATGCCGGATCCGAAATCCGGATCGACAAATTCATCCTGAATTACGGAAAGTTCGCGGTCTACGAGCGGGAGAATAATTTTGTGATGGTGAATCGCGTGATAGCGCTCATCCTTCGGATTGACCGCGACGGCCGTGTCGCCCAGCATCGTTTCGGGGCGCGTGGTGGCGACGGTGATATGCTCGCCGGTCTTGCCCTTCACTGGATATTTGATGTAGTAAAGCATTCCTTCAAGCTCTTTGTGAGGCGCTTCTTCGTCGGAAAGTGCGGTGTGGCAGCGCGGGCACCAGTTGATGATGCGGTAGCCTTGATAAATCATGTCCTTTTCGTAGAGCCGGACAAACGCTTCGCGCACGGCTTTTGACAGCCCTTCATCCATCGTGAACCGCTCGCGCGTCCAATCGCAAGAAGCCCCGAGACGGCGCAGCTGACGGACAATCGTCGAACCGTGCTCTTCTTTCCATTTCCAAACTTCGCTCAAAAATTCTTCGCGGCTGAAATCGTGGCGGGTCTTATTCTGTTTGGCGAGTTTTTTCTCAACCACGTTCTGCGTCGCGATACCGGCGTGATCCGTTCCCGGAACCCACAAAGTCGGCTCCTGCCGCATCCGGTGCCAGCGGATCAGAATATCCTGAATGGTGTTATTGAGCGCATGGCCCATGTGGAGAATGCCCGTCACATTGGGCGGAGGAATGACGATGACAAACGGCTTTTTAGCGGCATTTACTTTCGGAGAAAAGTATCCGGACTTTTCCCAATGTTCATACCACTTTGTCTCAATTTCTCGGGGATTGTATGTTTTGTCGAGTTCGATTTTCATAATAAAATTTCACATTCTCAAAATAAAAATGTCGAATTTCGAATGTCAAATGTCGAAAAAAAACGCGGCGTTCCAGATCGACATTCGTCATTCGTCATTCGACACTATTAAATCTTTTCGCCTTTCAACAATTTATACTCAACTGCTTCGACGAGCGCTTGCCAGCTGGCTTCGATAATGTTTTCGGACACACCCACCGTGGTCCACGTGTCTTTCTCGTCCTGAAACGTGATGAACACGCGCACACGGCCGGCCGTGCCGGCAGATTCATTAATCACGCGCACTTTAAAATCGATGAGGTGTATTTTTTCGACAACAGGGAAAAATTTGATCAGAGCCTTGCGCAGAGCCTTATCCAGCGCGTTGACAGGTCCGTCGCCTTCCGCGGCAGTATGTTCTACCACCCCGTTGATACGAAGTTTCACCGTGGCGTTGGAATTAACTTTACCATCTTTCAACAGCTCATCGTGGACATGCGCTTCCATCAGCTCGAAAAATTTCTTTTCTTTGCCCATCATGCGGCGCATCAGAAGATCGAACGACGCTTCCGCAGCTTCGAATTGATAGCCTTGATTTTCAAGCTCGCGGACTTTCTCCAGAATTTTCCGCGTCTCGGGCGATTCGCTATCCATATCAAGCGATAACTCTTTCGCCTTCACAAGCACATTCGACTTTCCGGAAAGTTCGGAAACCAGAAAACGTGTCGCGTTGCCGACCAGCTTGGGATCGATATGCTCATACGTCCTGGCATTTTTCACCATCGCGTTGACATGCACGCCGCCTTTGTGGGCAAACGCCGACTTGCCGACAAACGGCTGATTACGCTCAAGCGGCATATTGCACACTTCGGTGACATACCGACTGAGCTCGGTCAACTCTTTCATTTTTTCTTGCGGCATCACCGGAATTCCCATTTTCAGCACCAGTACCGGAATCACGCTCGTCAGATTCGCGTTGCCGCAACGTTCGCCGTAACCGTTGATGGTTCCCTGAACCTGTCCGGCTCCGGCCTGAATCGCGGCGATAGAATTAGCTACACCCAGATTACAATCGTTGTGACAGTGAATACCGAGCGGGGTTTTCACTTCTTTTTTAATTTTCGTGATGAAGTCGAACACTTCGGTCGGCAATGTGCCGCCGTTCGTGTCACAAAGCACCAAATAACTGGCTCCACCCTTCTCCGCTGCTCGCAACGTCTCCACCGCGTATTTCGGATTGGCTTTGTAACCGTCAAAAAAATGTTCGGCGTCGTAAATCACTTCTAAACCTTTGGATTTCAAATAAGCAACAGACTCCTCAATCATCGCCAGATTTTCTTTCGGCGTCGTTTTCAGAACTTCTTTGACGTGAAAATCCCAGGTTTTGCCAAAAATCGTGGCCGCTTCGGTTTTCGTCTCAAGAATTTTGGCCAAATTATCATCCTGAGTCACTTTGATGTTGGCGCGGCGCGTGGAACCAAAAGCGGCGATTTTCGCGTGCTTGAGTTTCAGTTTCTTGACCTCTTTGAAGAATTCCATATCCTTCGGATTGGAACCCGGCCAGCCGCCCTCAATGTAATGAATGCCGAATTGATCCAGCCGTTTGGCCAGCTTCAATTTGTCATCGAGGGACAGACTCATTCCCTCGCCCTGCGTCCCGTCTCTTAACGTTGTGTCATAGATTGTGATTTTCATTTGCTCTTCTTTCCCAATTCAAACTTTTTGTGAAGCACTTTAACCGCGTCTTTGCCCCTGCGCCCGTCCACCACGCACGAAATCTTGATCTCGGAAGTGGAAATCATGTCAATATTGATTCCTTTTTCGGCCAGCGCGCTGAACATTTTTGCGGCCACACCGGAATGCGATTTCATACCGACGCCGACGATGCTAACCTTGGCGATCTTGTCATCCACCTGAATTCCCCGCGCCTTAACCAGATTGGCGGCTTCGCGAACCACCGGCAGTGATCGCTTCAGATCCGAACGCATTACCGTAAACGAAATATCGTTGTAATTGGTGGTCGACTTGTTCTGAATGATCATATCGACGTTAATATTTTTTTCCGCGATTTTCTGAAACACTTTGGCGGCAATTCCGGGTTTGTCCGGAACTTTCAAAAGGGTTACTTTCGCTTCATCTTCATTGATGGTCACACCACTCACTAAAACTTTTTCCATTTTCTTATTCTCCTTCGTAATCAAAGTCCCTTGAGTATGGTTCATGCTGTTTCTGACTAAAATCGGAATGTCATATTTCTTACCAACCTCCACGGAGCGGCTCTGCATCACTTTCGCGCCGAGCGCGGCCATCTCCATCATTTCTTCATAGCTGATCTCATCGAGTTTCCGTGCGTCTTTACAAATCCTGGGATCTGTGGTGTAAACCCCGTCAACGTCCGTGTAAATTTCACATACCTTCGCCTTCAGCACGCTGGCAAGCGCCACCGCCGTCAAATCGGAACCACCGCGGCCCAATGTCGTAATCTCATGATTCGGAGTTTTCCCCTGAAACCCCGCCACAATCACCACTTTGCCTTTTTTTAGTTCTTCCAGCATGCGCCCGGAATGAATATCCTCGATCTTCGCCGACCCGTGAACATCATCAGTAATAATTCCGACTTGATAGCCGGTCATCGACACGGCATCTTCGCCCAATTCATGAATCGCCATCGCGAGGAGCGCGACCGACATCTGTTCTCCGGTTGAAAGTAGCATATCCATTTCCCGACGACTCGGGATCTTCGAAATTTTTCCGGCCAATTCAATCAAATCATCCGTCGTGTCTCCGGGTGCGGAAACCACGACCACAACGTCGTAACCTTTCCGCTTTGTGCTGACAATGCGGCGGGCCACATTTTTAATTTTTTTTACATTAGCAACTGAACTGCCGCCAAATTTTTGAACGATAATCATTATAAAACTCCGGTATCTCGAAAATACCATATTGTCATTCTGAACGCGCGAAGGCGTGTAGGGGCGACCACGAGGGTCGCCCCTACAACTAACTCAAAAACTCTCTCATCAAATGATGCGCTTGCGGCACTTGGACGGAAGAGGCGGCGGCGGCGGATTCGGTAAATTCATCGGCCCCGGCACGCTCAATACCTTCCCCGGCCATCACAAACGGAACACTCCCGCGCACATGCGTCTTCACTTTGCAGGATGTGGAATGATCCGGCATAATCAACACGCGAGTCGCGGGATGCGATTTCACGTACTCCCGAATCGGCCCCACGACTTTTTTGTCAAAATCCTCGATAGCCATAATTTTCAGTTTCACATTGCCTTCATGACCGGCTTCATCCGTCGCCTCAACGTGAATGTAAGTCAGATCTTTTTTTTCCAAACTTTTCAGGCCGTACTCTACCTTGCCTTCATAATTGGTGTCGATGTAGCCGGTAATTCCGGGAACCTTCAAAATCTCAAGACCGGCGAGGTGCCCGATGCCCTTCACCAAATCCACGGCAGAAATCAGCGAGCCGGTTTTGCCGAATTTCTTCTGAAAGCTCTCGATCTTCGGCATCACGCCCTGGCCCCAAAACCAAATCATGTTAGCCGGATTTTCTTTCAGATCAACACGCACGCGATTGACTTCGTGATCGCGCAACAAAATGCGCGCTTCATCCATCACTTTTTTAAGCATCTCAGCGCCATGGCCCTTAGGCAAATATTCGTCAAACGCCTTGCCCTGAATATCGTGCGGCGGTGTGCATTTCGCCGAAAGCCCCTCGATTCCCTCCGGATCGCTGATAACGGCAATGTGGCGGTATTGAATGCCTGGATGCAGTTTCACACGATCGGAATCCAGACGCGTTTTCAAAAAATTCACAATCGATTGCGCTTCTTTTGTGCTGATATGTCCGGCGCTGTAATCGATCAGCTTGCCGTCGGCTTCGGTAATCAAATTCATACGGAACGCGACTTCACCATCTTTCAGTCCGATCCCCATGCTGGCAGCTTCAATCGGGGCGCGGCCGGTGTAGCAGGTTTTGGGGTCATACCCCAAAATCGAAAGATGCCCGACATCGGATCCCGGAAGCAAGCCATCCGGAATCGTATTGGCGGCTCCCATCCGCCCGATTTTCGAAAACCAATTCATATTGGGGATCGACGCGGCTTCAAGCGGCGTTTTCCCGTTCAGCTCGTCACAGGCGTGATCACTGACTCCGTCGGGAACAAGAACGATGTATTTCATTTTTTGAGCCCCATCACTTTGAGCACTTCTTCAATATTCGGGGCCACACTGGTCATCTTGTCATCAAAACTCATCGCATAATCCGGATCTTTTAATCCTGAACCGGTCAGCGTACACACCACGCGGCTGCCGGGCTTGAAATAATTTCGCTTCGCCAGCTTGATCAAACCGGCCACAGAAGCCGCGGAAGCCGGCTCGGCGAAAACACCGTCTCGCTCCGCGATAAATCGATAGGCCCAGCCAATTTCCTCGTCGGTCACCGCTTCGATCAGTCCGCCGGATTCATCGCGCGCGGCTTCGGCCTGTTTCCAGCTCGCCGGATTTCCAATTTTGATAGCCGTCGCAATCGTTTGCGGTTTTTCGACAATGTGACCCAGCACAATCGGCGCGGATCCAGCCGCCTGAAAACCACACATGATCGGAAGCGTTTCGGATAATCCTTTAGCCTTATATTCTTTGTAGCCTTTCCAGTACGCCGTGATATTTCCCGCGTTACCGACCGGAATTAAATGATATTCTGGCGCATCGCCCAACTCGTCGCAAATTTCAAACGCCGCGGACTTCTGTCCTTCAATCCGATACGGATTCACTGAATTAACGAGTTTAATCGGATATTTCTCTGCGATTTCTTTGACGAGCCGAAGCGCGTCGTCAAAATTACCGCGCACGGAAATCACCGTCGCGCCATAGCGGTACGCCTGAACCAACTTTCCTTTCGCGATATTGCCTTCCGGAACAAACACGTAACATTTCAGTCCCGACCGCGACGCATATGCCGCCGCAGAAGCGGATGTGTTTCCGGTGGAGGCGCAAACAATTGCCTTGAACCCTTCCTCAATCGCTTTCGAGACGGCCATCGTCATGCCACGGTCTTTGAAAGATCCGGTCGGATTCAATCCCTCGAACTTGTAGTAAATTCTCAAGTTCAAATTGAACTCTTTCGGAAGCGCCTCCGACAGAATAAGCGGCGTATTACCTTCATTCAAAGATACAATTGGTGTATTCACCGTAATGGGTAGAAATTCCGCGTATCGTTCAATAATTCCTATTTTTTTCTCAATTTTTTTTGGCATTAGGTTAGGCCTCGATTCGAATCAATCTTGATTTGGCGCGAATCATCGTTTTCATTCCATCAATAATGCGGATGGCTTCGCGAATATCTTTTTCATGCACATGATGCGTCAACAAAATCAGCGGAACCACCGTCCCGCTTTTCCGCTCCGTCTGAATCACATCAGAAATGCTGACATTGTGCTTACCCAGCACGCCCGCGATTTTCGACAGTGCACCAGGCTGATCCAGCACAGAAAATCTCAGGTAGTAGCGCGACAAAATCGTGGAAATACTTTTTATTTTAAGCGGCTTTTCACCATCCGCGGGTAATTTACTTTCGATTCCTTTTGACCAGTCGATCAGATCGCTCATCACCGCACTGGCCGTGGGTTCAGGGCCCGCGCCTTTGCCATAAAGCAGGATTTCACCTACTTCATCGCCGTCAAAAAGAATCGCGTTAAACGAACCATCCACTTTCGCAAGAATATGATCTTTCGGAACAAGCGTCGGCTGAATACGCGCCTCAATTCCGTCTTTCTCACGCTTGGCAATTGCCAGCAACTTGATGCAATAACCAAAATCTTTAGCGAAAGTGATGTCCTGCTCAGCAATGTGTCGTATACCTTCGCAATAAACTTCCCGAAAAGGAATGGGTTGTTCAAACGCAAGCCGCGCTAACACAGCCATTTTGTGTGCGGAATCAATGCCATCGATGTCAAAACTGGGATCGGCTTCGGCAAATCCTTTTTCCTGAGCCTGCCTAAGCGCCGCGTCAAAATCCATACCTCCGTGACTCATCTGAGTCAAAATGTAATTGCAGGTTCCATTGACGATGCCCAAAATCGAATCGATACGATTGGCCGAAAGTCCTTCACGCAGAGTTTTAATTACCGGAATGCCTCCGCCAACACTGGCTTCGAAAAAAACCTGACGGTCCAGCTTGCGCGCCAACGTAAATATCTCCTCACCTTCTTCGGCTAAAAGGGCCTTGTTGGCCGTAATCACATCCTTGCCTTTACGAAGTGCTTCGATAATCAATTTCTTGGCGGGCAGAATACCGCCGATGAGTTCCACAATCACGTCGATAGACGGATCATCCAAAATCTGATTGGCATCCGAAGTGATAAGGCGCGAATTTAATCCCGGAAAACGTTTTTTCTTGAGATTTTTCACGAGAATTTTCGAAATTTCGAAACGGACACCGTAGCGACGCTCACAAAAACTGCTTTTCCGGCTAATAAGTTTATATAGCCCGGAACCAATTTGTCCTAACCCGAGAAGTCCCACATGGATAGACCGCATAACGCCTCCGGAACTATCTGAATAAAGCGGGGTATGATACTCGAATAACGGGTGAAAAGCAAGACAGCCCACCCCCGTCTTACATGCTTTTATAGCGCGGACCGCCCCCGCCTTCGGGGACTTTCCAGAGGACAATTTGGTAGGGATCTTTGATTTGGCAGGTTTTGCAATGCACACAGTTTGAAGGACTGAGTCGAAGCAGTTTCTCATCGCCGACAATTTCAAACACCCCGGCCGGGCAGAAATTCTGGCACGGATTTCCATATTCCTGACGGCAGCGCATGTGGCAAATGTTGTTGTCCAGAATCACGATGTGACTCGGCTGATCTTCCTCGTGATAAACGCCGGAAAGATAGAGATCGGAAAGTTTATTGCTCCTATCCCTTTTCGAAAGCCTGGGCTGATAACGAAGCGTTTGCCAATCTTCTTTTTTTCCGGGATTGAAAATTTGATAAAAGTAACGAGAGTTCCACAATTCTTTTTTTGCCCAGCTGGCTTCAAAACGTTTTTCATAATCTGAAAGAGCGGCTTTTGAGAAATCGTTTTTCCTTAAGGATTCAACAACGGTCTCGGCGGCGAGCATTCCCGATTTCATTGCCAAATGAATTCCTTTCAGACGCGCGAGATTCAGAAATCCCCCACTTTCCCCAATCAACAGAAAACCGTCGCCATAAAGTCGAGGCATAGAAAAATAACCACCCTCCGAAATCGTTTTTGCGCCGTAGGCAATTTGTTTTCCGCCGGTGAGCAGCTTGGCGATCAGAGGATGCGTTTTGTATTTTTGAAGTTCCTCTTGAACATCCATATCCGGATTGGAATAATCAAGCCCGACGACAAATCCGATCGAGACCTGATTATTTTTCATCTGATAAATCCATCCGCCTCCGAATGTCCCGAATTTGAGGGGAAATCCGAGCGTATGAATGACGCGCGCTTCTTCATGGTTTTCACGGGAAATTTCCCAAATCTCTTTGACCCCAAGAGAAAAGTGCTGGCGTTTTTTTCCAAGAGACAAATTTAATTTCTGAATCAAAGATTGAGACAGCGATCCGAAAGCTCCCTCGCCCAAAATCGTGACTTTGGCTTTAATGTCGACCTCCGGCTGAAAATTGTTTTTTTTCTCGCCTGACTTATTCAGCCCCCGAGGAGCGGTGCGGACACCGATGACACGCTCACCGTCGTATAAAATCTCAGCGCCGGGCGTCGCAAAAAAAATATCGACCCCCATTTTTTGAACCTGCTCGCCAAGCCACTGAGTCAACTTTCCTGCTGAAAGAATAAAATTTCCGTGATTTTGAAATGCTGGGGGAAGAATCGGAAAAGTAAATTTTCCATTGCGTGTCAGGAACATCACGTCATCCCGCTTAACCGGAGTATCCACCGGAGCGCCCCGCTCGATAAAATCCGGGATGAGCTCCCGAAGCGCGGATGGATCCATCACAGCGCCAGAGAGAATGTGATCGCCCGGTTCTTTGGACTTTTCAATGATGGCGATGGAAATATTGGGGAGATTATTTTTCTTAATGAGTGCGGACAGACGATACGCCGCGGCTAACGAAGCAGGTCCGGCGCCGACGAACAAAACATCGACTTCAATTTGTTCCATGCATAACCCTGGGCAAGAAAATAATGGCCAAAAACAGCAATGCAGCGATCACTATCGCAATCCAAATTACTTTGTGATGAGGTTTCATCTTATCCCTTTCTTAGGAATCGGATGAGGCGGTCCACATCCGACTCATTATTATAAAAATGCGGCGCAATGCGAAGCCCTTCGCCTCTGGGGATGGCGAAAATTTTATGGCGAAATAATTTCTTTGAAGTCTCCGCCGGATTTTGGACTTTCGCGATAACAATGCCTGATCGGAATTCTGGCTCAAGCGGCGACAAAACGGGTATTGAATGCGCTCTCAGTTCATCGACTAAATAATCCGTCAAACTAAGAATTCGCTTGGCGATTGCCTCTTTACCGATTGAAGTCAAATAATCGCAAGCGGTGCCCAACGCGAAAAAGTTCGGGAAAGCCGGCCCTCCATACTCATAGCGGGATGCCTCCGATTTCACATCAATCCGGCGATTATCGTAACAATCAGGTTCATTCACACTTCTCCATCCGGCGAACCGGGGTTTCCTTTTCCGAAGCAGGCCTTTACGGACAAACACGATACCTCCGCCGTAGCCCGCCAGCATCCATTTGTAGCTGTTCGCGGCAAGACAATCGATGCCGAGCGCCTTCACGTCGATCGGAAAAGCGCCGAGCGCCTGTGACGCGTTCACAACAAGCACGGCTCCATGTCGTTTCGCAACACGGGATAGTTCGCGGATATTTTGACGAAAGCCGGACGCATACTGAACGTAGCTGGAAATAATTATTTTTGTTTTGGGACGAAGCGCTTTCCGGAAATCTTCCGGCAGGGTTTTGTTGCCGCGAGCCTTCAAAAAACGGACCGGAAATTTCCGGTAAAGAAACGGGATCGTTGAGGCCGGAAATTCCATATCACTGGCAATCACCTCTGCTTTCGAGTCAAAAAGCTCTGCGATCAGATTCATGCCTTCGGAGGTATTTGGAACAAACGCGATTTCTTCAGGTTCAGCATTAATAAATGCAGCAATCTGGCGGCGGGCTACTTCTTTGCGTTCAAGCCATTCAATCCAGCGGAAATCGCCTTCTCGAAGAGCCTGCTTCCAAAATTCGTTCGCCGCTTGAAACGCCGGACGCGAAACTACTCCGCCAGCGGCATGATCCAGGTAAGTAAATTTTTGCGTAATCGGAAAATCAATTTTGCGGATACTATCCCAATTGGGCATACTGCCTCACCATTTCGTAAACCGCCACTCCGGCAGCCATCGCAACATTCAATGAATTCTTCTCGCCTTTCATCGGCACTTCGATCGCATAATCAGCGAGTTCAACAATTTCAGACCGCACTCCACTCACTTCATTGCCGACAATCAGACACAGCGGAAATTGATAATTAATTTCCCAGTGAATTTTCGCGGAATCCACATGCTCGAGCACCACCAGCTGATAGCCCAAATTCGACAGCCGTTTGGCCAGTTTCACACTGTCGACATGATATTCCCACGGAACACATTCATCGGCACCTAGAGCGGTTTTTCGTATCCCCAATTGAGGCGGCGTACCGGTAATACCAGCGAGAAGAATGCGCTCAAGCCGGGCGCCGTCGGCCAGACGAAACAGGCTGCCAACATTATAAAGACTGCGAATATTATCGGCCAGAAGACAAACCGGCAGGCGTTCTAAATTTTTGTTTTTAGTTCGGGAGCTTAAAATTTCCTGATGGGTGAGTTTTTGCATAACTTGGGGGTGAGGATAATACAGAAGGTGCCTGGCACCTTACGTTCTAAAGGTGCCTGGCACCTTCTGTATTAAAGATCGTCGTCGTCTTCTTCAAAGCGGCCAGGCAGAGGAGTTTGCCAGTCTTCTTTCTTGTTTCCCTCACCGACCTCTTTTTCATCATCATCATCCCAATCGGCGTCTTCGTCCTCATCTTCATCCGGCTTAGCCGCAGGTTCGTCATCCTTTCCTGCTAAACCTTTCTTTTCGAAAATATCTTCCCCGACTTTCTCATCGAACAAATCCTTTTCCTCGTCAGGAACAAATGCTTTTACCGGTTTCTTTTTTTCATCTTTTACCGTAAGCGCCGGTTTTTTTCCGGGCACCGGCTTTGCAGCCGCCTTAACTTTTACATTTTTTTTCTGAATTTTAGCTTTTACTTTTTTCGCAACTTTTTTTTGGGCGGGTTTCGCCTTTTGGGCTTTCAATTTTACTTTGGATTTTTTTTGTTTCTTCGCCATCGTGTTCGTCCTCTTTCTCTCGTCAAATCAAGTATGCCATTTCAAAAGGATAATGAAAAATTCTCACCTGCGAAAAATCGGGGCAATTATACTGAAGCTTTTCCATAACTCAAGACTAAATCGAGGGATGGGGGAGAAAGAGAAGGTATCTGATACCTTCTGTCTAGCCACCCGCCTTTGGCGTCACCAAAACACCAAGATATTTACCAGTCATTAAACGGGTCTGGGCATCCAGCGTCGGCAAAGACGCAATCACAAGAGTGATTACGGGTGTGAACAACCATTGGGTAAACATTTTCACAATTTGAACACGCCGGACATTGGCAGGTTTATGCGGTAACAGCGCAAAACTAATCAAGATACAAATAATTATGGAAAATCCGGTTAAATTAAGAAGAGTCCCCGTAATGCTGGGGAATTGATAGCCGATGATGCTTTGCGAAAAAAGGTAATCGCGGAAAAGAATAGGCAGAGGGCTGATCCAGCCAATCACAATGGCCCACGTGGCCCACGTAAAATGCTCCCCCAAAATTTGGGTCGAACGCCTCAGTTTTTCTATGAATGAAATTTTCGTGTCTTTACGAAAGGCCATCATCATCACCGGAAAATTTTCCACGCCCCACGCCCAGCGACGTTTTTGTTTGTATTGATTTTTGATGGTTCCCCAAATCGTCGGCGCAGTCGCGATATCCATCGATACAGTCACATACATCGGAACCACATGATAGTCCCCGTGATAATGAATGTAGCAACGCCAGAAAATAGCGGAGTCATCCGAGATCATATCGACAGGCCAGAAATCAACGTCGACCAGCGCCTTCATACTCAAACTGTGACTGGAAAAACTGACAAATTTTTCGCGTTTCATCCCCTCCACCAGCTGCCAGAATGAAGAGGTAATCTCAATCACACGGGCGAACGATTTTGCCTCCCAAATATTATTGTGATATACCGGGACGGGCTGATAACTGGCGCGCGTTCTTTTCGGATTGGCCAGATATTGATAGGTCAGGCAGGAAAAATAATTATGATTTACGCGCGTGTCGGAATCGAAACAGGAAATCAAAACATCGTCATACGCGATTTTGCGTTCATCAAAATATTCTTTCAATTTCCTACCGGCCCAGGTGATATTCGCCCCCTTCGTTTTGAATTCACCCGGCAAACCGTCGGGATGCACATAAACCAGAAAATCGGCAAAATGAGATTCGTACTCGGCTTTCATCTGATGCGCCGCTTTCCACACCGCCTCACCACCCCGATCTTCAATGGCAAGCACTACGATAATCCGTTTGAGCGGATAATGAGACCGGATCAGCGCTTCGATGGATGGTGCTAATGTCGATTCAGTTTCCCGGAATGCCGGAAAAATAACCGCGTGCCAGAGCTGGTCCGTCCGCTTATCGCATCCGGCAAGCTCTAAAGTTTTACACTTCGCCATCCAATCTTCCTGTTTCATTTTACGAAGATTGCGATAAGCCAAAAGAAGCAGAATGGTCAAATAAGTCACGCGAATCAAAAAACTGCACGCTACCCGACATAGTTTCGCGCATATTTTCCATCAGCTTACTGAAACGCCCGTAAGCCAGATTCACGCGCATCAAGCGGCTTCCTTGAATAAAATACAATTGTTTAAATTGTGAATCAAAATAAATTTGCTTCCATCCCGCTGGAAATGAAAAAATTTTCTGAGTATATCCTACGGCCTCCGGGCCCACCTGTCGCAAAAACGCATGTTTTTGATTTAATGAAATAATTTTATTAGCGTCAAATTGAAATGTTTTCTCAGTGCCCTGGGAAACCGTGGGCTCTTCGTCAAATCCAATAATATTTTTTACATTCACAATGTGATTGGGTTTTTTAAAATTGAGAAGAAAGCACTGGCCTTTTTTTTGAATTACGATCGAACGTTCATTTTTAGACCAATAAATTTCCATATCCCGCGAAAAAAATCCGGGCGGCACCTGATTTTCTTCGAGAATCAGCGTTTCTTCCTCCAGAAACAAATTCAAAAGCCATAGCCCGCTGTCTTCGGAAGATTTACCCCAGATAACCATTTTTCGCGATTTGGGAGACGGAAAGAAACTTGCCGCGGCCAGGTCTGTCACCGGCAAAAATCGCATTTTTTCCGGGAAAAGAAAAATGGATTCCAGCTGAGTCACCCAGTTAGACCGGACTTCTACTTCTTCAGACCAGGATTTGAAACCTTTTTTTTCAAGCAGCAAAGAATATTTTCCTGGAAATAAATTGGTAAGCTTCGCGGGAGTTTTTTGTTTGAGCCTCTTTTTATTCAAGGTGATTGAGGCTTCTTCGGGATATGTGCGGAGAGAAATCATGCCCAGGCGTTGAAAACTGTGGGTAGCGCTATTGTAACGATAGCCCAGCGATGAAAGCATAAAAATGGGCAGAAGAATAAGAAAGAGAGCGACAAAAAAATAAAAGAGAACTAATCGTAACGCAACGGGCATTCGTGAAAAACTCCTCTGAAATGAACGCGTATTTTAGCATAAACAAAACAAAATTTATCGGGTATCATCTTTGATATGAAAAACACAGCCGTCATGGTTCTGACGTTACTCCTCATCACCGGATGCGCTAGCACGCCAAAACCCTTTCCGGAAGGCGCTAAAGTTGAAGTCACCGAGTGGCAGATTCTGCGCGGGGCTGACGGAAAAAAAACTCTGGAAGGCGCCGTCAGCAACAACAGCCCCTATCTGGTTTATAACGTGGATCTCATCACTCAGGTTTATGAAGGAACATCGTTAAAACAGGAGCTAACCACCCGCCTGCCGAACTTGCTTCCCGACTCCAGAACTCGTTTTGAATTGTTGTTGCCGACAGGACCTTCGGATCCGCGCCCCGTATTTGACTACCATTTTCAGTTTACGCGTGAAGAACAGTCAGATGAATCGCGGCGCAGTAAACGATTTGGCATCGGCCCAATTCAAATGCAGACCTCTGCCAGCACCTGGAAATACCAGGCGCCGCGCGAAGAAACTTTTGATTCGCGAAGCCAGTAGCAATATTTATTTCCCTGATCCAAACAAATCAATCACATCGCTTTCTGCTTTATCATCACCCTTAAAATTGATGGAGGCCGGTTTTACGGTAAATTCACCAAATCTATCGTTAATCGCATCCAACGATTTCCGGAGACGTCGGTGTTTTTCGTATTCCTCCAGAAGCCAGAGTTCATGCCCTGATTGTCTGAGACCGGAAACACTGACCCCCAGCGCGCGGACCCCCTTTTCTTTCCACACAGAACCGGAACCTCCGAAAATTTTAAGCGCCTCGTGATAAATATCTTGCCCATCATCCAAATCATAATGGCAGGCGCGCTGACGAACGAATGAACTCCGGTCACCGTAACGGATCCACAAATGCACCACACAGCCGCGAAAATTTTCCCTCCGAAGACGCCGGCCCACGCGCTCAGCCAGCCAAAGCAAATATTTTTTCACGTCGCGTAATTCAAAAATGTCTTCCAACAGCGTGTAGGAATGCCCCATCGATTTGGTAATATCAGGCGCATCGGCCGGCATCACTGGAGCGTGATCTATCCCCATCCCCATATTTTTGAGCACGGGACCAATCACGCCGAATCGTTCGAAAAGAAGATGTTCGGAAAACCGGCCTAATTCCCCGCAAGTGCGCACTCCCATTCCATGCAAATGCTCTTTCAGAGAAGGTCCGATACCGCACAATGTTTCGACAGGAAGTTTTTCGAGAAAAGAGGAAATCCTCTCATGATGAATGCGGAAAAGGCCGTTGGGCTTACGAACATCGCTGGCCAATTTGGCAAGAAGCTTGTTCGACGCGATGCCGACGGACATCGTAATCCGGAATTGTTTCGTCACCCAGGATTTAAGATGAAGAGCCAAATCCTCCGGGGTTTTAAAGAAATGACGGAATGTCGCAGTCACATCCAAAAATGCTTCGTCGATCGAAAACACCTCCACCAGCGGAGTATATTGACGGAGTTTTGAAAAAATGACCTGCGAGGTTTCAACGTATTTGCCGCTGTCGGCGGGAACGATAATGGCGTGAGGACACAACCGCCGCGCCTCCCCCAAACTCATCCCGGCTTTAATCCCGTAAGGCCGGGCCTCATAACTGGCGGTGGTTACCACCCCGCGTGTCAGCGAATGCCCGCCCACCAGTACCGGTTTGCCGCGAAGCAATGGATTCGCGCTTTGCTCCACGGACGCAAAAAACGCGTCCATATCCGCATGGAAGATGATGCGGTTTATTTCAGGAGGTGAATCACTCCGGTCATAAGTAATGGATTTTCGGGTAAGCACTGATTACTCGTGGATTGTGAACCGTGGTCCGTGGACAGTGAACCGTTAACGATTTAAGCTTTTTATTAGATTCTCCAACATCCTACTCTCATGATTCAAAAATTCCTCTAACTTGGCGAATGTTTCTTTCTCTACAAACCCGCGAAATTTCGCGATTATCATTTGAGTCTCCAGCTCCGCACAAGAACCAAGCGCGATGTAACAGAATTGCTGATACTCTTTTGTATGCTGCCGAGAAAAACCTTCTGCAATGTTAGAAGGGATTGAAACGGCCGAACGCTGCACTTGAGATATCAAACCAAACCTTTCCTGATTCGGAAATTTTTCTGACAAATCATAAACAAGGTTTACTATTTCTATCCCCTTTTTCCAAACATTGAGATCCTTGTAGCTTTGTATCTTCATCAATTCACGGTTCACTGTCCACGGACCACGGTTCACGGTTTTCAAGCTACATCGTCATAAACCTTCTCAAGATTCCAACTGAGGCATTTGGAATCAAGGCTGACTTTGTAAATCCCCTCTTCCGCAACCAACTGGAAATAGTGCAGAAAATTCTCACCCCGTTTTTCATGCCATTCGTAAGTGACATCTTTGACGGAATGCCGCCTGCTTTTCCAAATAAACCAAACCGGTTTCACATGCCCTCGTCTAAAAATAGCCCCCACTTCGATTTTTTCAGCGACTTCCATCACCATAACCCCTCCTTATTGATTGTTGATTAGTATTTACGAAACAAGCCCACCAATTTCCCGATAATTTTTATGCTTGGATATTTCAAATCGTCATATTTGGGATTGGCTGCTTTTAAAATGACATAATCTTTTTTCTTATAAATTGTTTTGAGTGTGACTTCTTCGTCGATTAGCGCGGCCACAATGTCTCCGTCAGCCGCCGTCTCCTGTTGGCGAATGACAACATGATCTCCATCGTGAATCCCTTCCCCCGTCATACTGTCACCCTTCACTTGAATAATGAAGTCGCCCCCGCCCACCAAATCTTTCGGAAGCGGAACCCAATCGCGCTTTTCCTCCACGGCAAGAATAGGACGGCCCGCAGCTATTTGACCGACGATTGGAAGCTCCACCGCCTCCCGTCTTCCCGAAAACCACACACCGCGAGACCGCCCCGCTTCATGCCTCAAAAGTCCCTTCTCCCGCAATTTCGCCAAATGCTCATGCACCGTACTGACCGCGAGCTTAAGCACCTTCGCGATATCCCGCACCGTTGGCGGATAGCCCTCCGCCGCCGAAAAGTCTTTGATCAATTCCAGAATATGTTTTTGAGTGGATCCGATTTGTTTCATGAAGACCCTTTCCCATTGACCGTCAATTGTTCTTTCGCGATCGAAATCGCATCATGAAGTTTCTTTTCGAAGACCTCTTGAGACGGTAGTTCTGTGAGATACTCCGCAACCCGAATCTCGCCATGATCCAACTTCAGCAATGAAACTTGCTCCTGGCTTTTCTCGCTGCACAGAATCAAACCCAACGGAGACTCCTCCCCTTCACGTTTTTCGTACTTTTCCAGCCATCTCAAATAAAGTTCCATTTGCCCTTTATCCCCCGCCTGAAATTTCCCGAGCTTCAATTCAAAAACAACCAATCGCCGGAGCCGGCGGTGATAAAAAAGCAAATCCAGATAAAAATCTTCCCCGCCAATTGTCATCCGTTTCTGACGATCCACAAAAGTGAAATCTGTTCCGAGTTCCAAAATGAATTTTTCAAGCTCTCTTAAGATTGCCGATTCAACATCTTTTTCACTGAAAGAACCTTTCAATCCCAGAAAATCCAGAAAGTACGGATCCCGAAAAACAAGATCGGGCGTCATCTGATCTTCTTTTCTCAGCGTATCGATTTCCTGTTGAATGAGTTTCTTTGGTTTCTTCGAAAGGGCGGTACGCTCGAAAAGCATGCTGTCGATTTTGGCTCTCAGTGTCCGGACACTCCATCGCTCAATACGGCACATTTCAGAATAAAAATCGCGTTTAAGAGAATCTTCAATTGGAATAATCTCGATAAAATGACTCCAGCCCAATTGGAGCGACAGTGTCGCGACAATTCCCGGTTTAGGGAAAATATTTGAGAAACGAACCATATTAAACAAATTGCTTCGACTAAACCCTTTTCCATAATCTGCCACTAATTGTCCAGACACTGTCTGGACAATTTCTTTTCCATAAGGACTACGCTCATTTCCCAATATATCTTTGCGCACTCGCCGCCCTACTTTCCAATACAACATCACAAGCTCCGAATTGACGTACTGGGCTACCCGTCCGCGGGACTGCTCGATAAGCGAACGGACATCCTCGAAAAGCCTCTTGCTTACCTGGGAAGGTAATATTGTATTTTCTTGAATCGTTGCGTTTGCCATAGGGTTAAGATGATACCGAACAAATGTTCGGTATTCAAGCGGAATTTCTTTAATTATTTTTTTGCCCCCTATTGATAGAGTGCTAAAATGCCTTCATGACTCGATGGATATCCCTAATCATTGTAGGCTTGCTGGCGCTCCCTTCTATCCTCTCCGCCGAGGAGATGGCCCCACCCAAGTTCTACGATATTGCCCCTGAATCCGCCAAACCCAAAGCTCCGATCAGCGCAAAAGTGAAGGAGGTTTACGCTCCGAATATTATTCAGATCGAGACGGGAGAATCCGTCCGCCTGCTCGGCGTTGAAGCCAGCCGGAAAATTGATGTGAACCGGAAGGCCATTGAATTCCTCAGCGCGGAAATTAAAGGAAAGACGATTCGGCTGGCGTATGATAAAAAAATGCGGGATGACATGGGACGACTGCTGGCTTACGTAACGCTGGAATCAACGCCTGCCCCGGCGGGCACGATCCAAGAAGATCTGCTGTGGCGCGGATACGTTTATTCGTCGAAAAAATTTCCGTGTAAGCAATACCACCGGTTTCGGTTTTATGAAAAAGGCGCGAAGAAAGCGAATCGCGGAGTTTGGGAAGGAACTCGTTAACGTTTTTCTACGATGACTTCGGTACTTGAAGTGAATTTGTAGGTAATTCCCCTCCAAGTCATTTTGCGGGCAAAAAGCGGAATGACAAAATTAACAATCGCTAAAATTTGGGTCGTGGGCGCAAGCACGGGATACCAGCGCGTGATTTTATGAATGCCGGCTACTTCGTGTCTCATCGCGTCATCGGTCGCTTTCATCAAGAGAATCCCGTTATACACCGCGACATAAACCGGACACAGAAAAATCCAGTGAATAAGCCCAAGCGATCCGGTAAAAAGGGCTGATAGAAAAACAATCGGACTGGCCACCATAAAAATCATCCGCAAAGCAAACATCACCGCCACAAATGCCCACTGTTTCCGGAAATAAACGCGGGACAAAAGCGACTGACGGTTCGCCCATTTGATAAAATCGATTAGATTGGTTCCTTCGTAAATCGGAACCATGCACTGCGGCACAAAATAATTGATGGTTCCCGTCGGTTTCAGCGCCATGCTGAGCGTGAGATCATCCGTCAGCGCCGTTTTCCAAATTTCACGCACGTTAAATTGATCGAAATGTTTTTTACGCACGGCCATCGCCCCGCCGTAACAGCCGCGGAAACGCTTCACCGTCACGAACGCGCCCAGCCCCGCCATCCACATCGATTTGACGAGCGACCAAAAAGTGTGTTTCAGCGGCACATACACCGGAATGCCTGTAGTAATGCCGACATGCGGATACTGCATCGGCGCAATCAAGTGCTCGAGCCATTTTGGCTGCGGGCACGTGTCGGAATCCATAAACACGAGAATCTCAGAATCCGCGCGGACCTGCCCAACACCCGCGACCAAATTATTGAGCTTGCCCGTCGAAATCGTAGGGTGGCCCGCGATGACAATCTGCGCTTTCACACACGCGTGATTTTGGATCAGTTCTTGAAGCCGTGCGTACGCGGGGTCTTCTTCATCACTCGTGGCAAACACAATTTCGTAATCAGGATAATCCTGATTCAAAATCGATTTGATACTGGTGTCAAAATGTGGGTCAATGCCTCGACATGGAATAATGATGGAAACTTTCGGGGTATACGGTGGATGTTTGACTAATAAATTTTTCTCGGTGACGAAAAAGAAATTGGCAATAAACGAATGTTGAAGAACCGTCAAAATAACGCAGGCAATAACGATCGTGAGAAACATTAAATTCCCTTGTAGGTTTTCTTGCTCTCATCTTCCTTGCGTTTGAACGGATTGACGAGATGACCGATAAATTCGCCAGTGGATTCAATCGGACCCGGCGCTTTGTATTTCTGAGGCGGAGTGTATCCCCCGTAATAAGGATTGGGCGGAGGCGCTCCGTAAGGATTCGAATACGGCGAGGCGGCTCCCTGCTGCGGCGCTTTGTACCCCTGATACGGCGGATATGGCGCCGGCGTCTGCGGCACAGCCGGCACTTGAGGTACCCCGGGAGCTGATGGAACTGACGGAGCCCCCACTTTCTGTGCAGATACTTCATAGCCTTGAGTCGGAGTTGTAGCAGGCGTTGCCGACGTTGACGGCACAGGTGTTTGCGTGGGCTGAATGTCTGTCGAAACCGGATTCGGACTGTTGTCCACGACCTTGGGTTCCGCCTCTTTCTTTTCTTCCGCCGCCGGCTTGGCTTCGGACTTTACTTCCGTCACCACGGGCTTGGATTCCAGATCGGCAATGATATCCGTCTTATCTTTTTTCTTGCCGCACGCGGGAATAGCTAAACCCACCGTCAGCACCAAAATCAGCAGCAACCCACGGTCCACGGTCCACGGTCCACGATTCATGTTATTCCACTCCCGTCAAATATTTCGGCGTCAGAATTTTATTCAGTTCCTCTTCCGAAAGAATTTTCTTTTCCAGAATCACTTCGCGAACTGTTTTTCCGCTCCGGTACGCTTCTTTATTCACCTCGGCCGCTTTCGCGTATCCGATGAAAGGATTGAGCACCGTCGCGATGCCTAAACTTTTGTGCATGAATTCTTCGCAGATTTCGATATTCGCTTTGATACCGTCAATACAGCGTTTATCAAATACCGCGATGGAATTTTTAAGAATCTCAAGCGAGGAGAGAATGCTGTGAATCATCACCGGCATCATCACGTTCAACTCCAGCTGACCGGCCTGCGCCGCCAGCGTCACCGTCTGGTCGTAACCCAGCACCTGATAGCCCACCATGTCGAGCATCTCGGCCATCACGGGATTGACTTTGCCCGGCATAATGCTGGATCCCGGCTGAACCGGCGGAAGAATAATTTCGTTAAATCCGGTGCGCGGACCCGAGGCCAGAAGCCGAAGATCGTTGGCAATTCGAATCAACTCAACCGCTAAATTTTTAATGGCGGATGAAATGCCGGTAAAATCCGCCGCACTTTCCATCGCCTCAAACAAACTTTTCGCGCTGGAAAGCTGCCAGCCCGTGATTTTTGAAAGCTCGCGAATCATGCCCTCGCGGTATCCCGGAGCCGCGTTCAGTCCGGTACCAACCGCGCTGCCGCCGATGCCAAGCACTTTGATCCCCTCAGCCGCCTGGTGAATGCGCTCATGCGCTTTTTTCATCGCCAGACCGTAAGCGTTAAATTCCTGTCCCAGCGTCACCGGCACGGCATCCTGAAGATGCGTGCGGCCCGACTTCAATATATGTTTAAATTCCTCGCCTTTTTTGATAAACGTTTTTTCAAGCTGAAGAAGCGGCGGATAAAAATCCTCCAGCTGTTTCAGAATTGCCAGCCGCATCGCCGTCGGAAAAATATCATTCGTCGACTGGCCCATGTTGACGTGATCGTTGGGATTGATTTTGGTATAGTCACCTTTCGGGAGTCCCAGAATTTCGGCCGCACGATTGGCGATGACTTCGTTGGCGTTCATGTTGTGGGACGTTCCCGCACCGGCCTGATACACATCCACCACGAAATGCTCACGCCACTGCCCCGCCAGAACTTCGTCGCAGGCTTTCACGATCGCCTCGCCCATATCTTTCGGGAGTTTGCCGACTTGCATATTCACGAGCGCGGCAGCTTTCTTGATCACCACCGTCGCCCACACAAAATGTTTGTGCGCGCGCAAACCGCTGATAGGAAAATTTTCGACGGCGCGGAACGTTTGAATGCCATAAAGTGAGTCAGCCGGAACTTCTTTGGTGCCCATAGTGTCTTTTTCAGTTCGCATGTTCATGATTTGGCTCCATTTCGGTATCTTACCACGAGAAATGTTACGATGGAAAACAGAACTACGTTCACAGTCACAAACACTTTGAAAGCAAGATCCTGACTCACCATGGCGGCAGGAAACATCAAAATCGTACACGCCCAACAGCCGAGCACCCACACAAGACTGAAATCTCTCGACGATTTCCGGGATACGAGCTTAATAATCAGCGGGATATTAAATAATGGAAGAACAGCACTCGCAATCACACCAATTTGTTGAATGTTAGACATAGTCGTTTCTCTGTCATTCCAGGCTTGACCCAGAATCCAGTCGTATTAGGTGCCAGGTTCATGAACCTGGCACTTAATTTCTGGATCCCGGCCTTCGCCGGGATGACAATTACCCAAAAAACATCGACACGCTCTTAGCGGCAAGCGGCATCAGAATTCCCGGAAAAAATCCGGCGACGGCAAGCACTAAAATAACCGCAAAGCAGAACAGGCGCGACACAGGACTTAAAACCAGCGGCTGAATGTAGGCACCTTGATCCGGTGATGTGTAGGCTTCTTTGATAATCACTAAATAATAGTAGAGTGAAATGACGCTGTTGATAATCGCGATCATCGCAACCACTTTAAAACCGCTGGAAACAGCAGCGGTGAACAAAAACCATTTTCCGGTAAACCCCGCAAGTGGCGGAACTCCGGCCAAAGAGAAAAGGGCGAGCATCAGCACGAGCGCCAAAAGCGGTGAGCGGCTGGAAAGTCCGCGGAATTGGCTGATGCTGACATTTTTTCCGCCCTCGGAAATTTGCGTCACGACGAAGAAGGCCGCGAAATTCATCACGACATACACCGCGGCATAAAACATCGCCGCGCTCAAACCTTTATCGTTCAGACACAGCACACCAACCAAGAGATACCCGGCCTGGGCGATGCTGGAATAAGCCAAAAGGCGCTTCATATCGCCCTGAATCAGCGCGGAAAGGTTTCCGAGCGTCATCGACGCGATCGCCAGAGAAATCCACACACCTTCAAGAACCCGGTTGTCATGCCCCGCCATCATCACGAAACGAATGAACACAGCCAGTCCTGCCACTTTCGACACCGTGGAAATAAATCCCACCGTCTGAGCGTTGCCCCCTTCATAAACATCCGGGGCCCAGGCATGAAGCGGAAAGAGCGAAAGTTTGAACAGGAACGCCACGACCGAAAGAAAAAACGCGACCCAGAAAACATGAAGATGAATCAGGCCGGGCAGTTTGGCCGCAATTTCATTCAGATACGTCGTCTGCGTGAGGCCGAACAGCAAACTGAATCCGTAAATCATGACGCCAGTCGAGGCGATGCCGATGATTAAATATTTGATTGCAGCCTCAATACTCGCGTTGTCATGTTTTCTCATCGGGATCAAGAGATACAACGAATACGAGGAAAGCTCGAGCCCCGTGTACAGCGTAATTAAATCCTTCGCGCTCACCAGCACGGTCATGCCAAGTGTGGCAGTGGTCAGAAACAGAAAATATTCCGGCCGATATTTTCCTTCAATGTCGTGAATGTTGCGTGAGATCAAGAGCGCGATGAAATATCCGAGGGCCAGAATCAATTTCACAAACTGGCTGAAGGCATCCATCTCGTAAGTGCCCGCGAAAAAGATTCCGCGAAAACCAAACGACAAAACGGCGGAAGCAAGCACAACCGCTCCGCACACCGAAGCGAATTTCTCGAGCGCTTCCACATTAAGATCGCGGCGCAAACTTGAAGCAAAGAAAAAAATCGCGGCAACAGTTAAAATAGTTTCAATCGCGTAAAACCACATAATTAAAATCCCTTCAAGAGCAACGCGGTCGTTTGCATCACAAAATCCGTGAACAGTTTAGGGTAAATTCCAAGAACCAATAAAAATGAAAAGAGCAAATAATTTGGGATCGACATGCTCCAATTTAAATCCTCCCCCGCCAAAATGGGGCCTTGATCGTGGCCGTGGCCTTTTCCCACCGAAACCACTCCGGCCGGCACGCCCCAGAACGCGCGTTTGACGACGCGCAGGATATAAATCGCTGAAAGCACCAGTCCGGCAAGAGCCAGCGTTCCGTAAATCGGCGAGACGGTGTACGTCGAATAAATTACGAGAAATTCCGCGACAAATCCTGAAAGTCCGGGAAGTCCCAGCGCCGTCAAACCAGCCAAAATGAAGAAAATGGAAAGTCGAGGCATCTCTTTGAATAAACCTCCAAGCTCTTCAATATTCCGGGTATGTTTGGTGTCATACACATAGCCGACGCAGGCGAACAGAAGCGCCACCATAATCCCATGCGAGAACATTTGAAACATCGCTCCGTTAAAACCGGTTTGCGTGAGGGTTCCGATGCCGAGCATCACTACGCCCATGTGGGACACGCAGGAATAACCCACGATATATTTCAAATCTTTCTGCGCGATAACGCAGAACGCCGCGTAAAGAATGTTGATGGTGCCAAGCGCGAGCATCAGCGGCTGCCAATATTTGGCCCCTTCCGGAAACAGCGGAATCGCGACGCGCAAAATGCCGTAAGCTCCCAGCGTTTTCAGCACAGCGGCGTGCAGCATGCTGGCCGCGGTCGGCGCCGAAGCGTATCCGTCGGGCGACCAGGAGTGAAACGGCCACGTCGCGGCCAACGTGCCGAATCCGATCAAGAAAAGGATAAACAGCCATTTCTGAGTTCCGGCATCAAAGTGAATGTTCCCGTCCAACAGCGCTTTCAGATCGAAGGAGTAAAGTCCGGACTTGAAATAGAGAATAAAAAATCCGAAAAGCACCAGCGCGGATCCGGCCAGAAGATAGAGTGTCAGTTTGTTCGCCGCGTACACTTTATTCCCGGATCCCCAAACATTGACGAGTAAAAACATCGGGATCACGGCGACTTCGTAAAAGAGAAAGAAGAAAAACATATCCATCGAAAGAAGCACACCGTACGCGCCGGAAACAAGGAAAAGAAGCAGGGCAAAATATTCTTTCACACGGAACGTAAGGCGCTGAGTCACCAGCACGCCGGACACCATGATAATCGAGGTCAGAAGGAGCAGTGGAATGCTGAGTCCGTCAACGGCCAGCAGAAATTGAATCCCCCACCCCGGCACCGTGAAAAATTGTTCGGTCCACTGAAAACTGGGGTGCTGAAAGTCAAACGTGCACACCAGGTAGGCAGACAGCACGAACGAAATGCCGCTCCCGACCAAAGCCAGTGTCTTGATCAGTTTGGTCTGGGTCTCTTTGACGAGCATGATGAGAATCATGGCCGTAATCGGAGCCAATAAAATAGTAGTCAGAATTGGAAATTTCATACTGTCCTATCCCCTAAACGTCAAATAGAGCACCACGGCAACAATCACCAGCACCGCAATCACAATGTAGCGCTGCACCTCGCCTGCCTGCAGCTTCGTGACAGCTTTTCCACCACGCACGCAGGCATAGCCGACATTATTCACCGCGGCATTCACGATATGCGCCTCGCTCCAGAATCCGGCTTTCGCCAGTCCATACACGCCCTTTTGCATCACGGCGTTCCAGAAAATATCGAGATAAAATTTCTTAGCGATCAGAAAATCCAGTCCCGGAACAAATCCCACCCATCCTTTTTCGCTAAACGTTTTTCTTCCGAAATAAAGATACGCGATGCCGATGCCCGTCAGAACGACCGTGGTGGTAATCCCAAAATTCAGCCAGAACTCCCGATTCAATTCCAGATGAAGCTGGAAAAATTCTTTGAGCCACGGAAAAAACACCCAAACTCCGGCCACCGTCACCAAGCCCAGCACGGTCACCGGTACACGAAGCGCAATGTTGAGCCCCTTCGAAATTGTGTGATGTTCCATTTGATGATGCCCGTCCCTCGACACCACAAACGCCATGCGCGACGTGTAATAAGCGGTGAGAAAACTAATCGTAAGCGCTACGCTGTAAATGCCGTAATGATGATGCTCGAGAAGATAGCCGAAAATATTTTCTTTGCTCATAAATCCGGAAAGTGGAAACAGTCCGGCGAGCGCAAGCGCACCAATCCACAGGAGCGCAAGCATCAGTTTCGATTTATCTTTCAGCGGCACCTTGGCCATATCGAAAATGTCATTGGAATGATGCGAGGCGAAAATAAAATAGCCGGAAAGCAAAAAGAGCATCGATTTGAAAAACGCGTGCGTCAGAAGATGAAACATGCCGCCCGACCACGTCCCCGCCCCCACCGCCATCACCATAAATCCCAGCTGACTGCAGGTGGAGTACGCGAGAATCCGCTTCATATCCCGCTCGAGCAGGGCCAGAATCGCGGTAAGGAGGGATGAAAGCCCCCCGATAAAACAGATGTAATGCATCCCCGCGCTCGAAAGTTCGATGAGCGGAAAAAGGCGAACCAGCAAAAAAACGCCCGCCGCCACCATCGTCGCCGAATGAATCAGCGCGCTGACTGGTGTCGGACCTTCCATGGCATCGGGCAACCAAGTGTACAGTGGAAACTGCGCCGACTTCCCCATCACGCCGAGGAAAATCAGCCCCACGATAATTAACAGCTGAGTCTGGCCAAGCTGGGAACCCGCCTGTGTGATCAAAAATGAAATATCGGTATTGTGAACTTGAATGATGAGCAAAATCACGGCTGCCATAAATCCCAAATCGCCGAAGCGCGTCATGACAAAGGCCTTGATCGCGGCAGCGCGAGCGGAAGCTTTCTCGTGCCAAAATCCAATTAATAAATAGGAAGCCAGACCGATTAATTCCCAGAATAAATAGCTGGCAAACAGATTGACGGAGACGACGAACGAAATCATCGCCCAGGTAAAAAACGTGATCGTCCCGAAGAAACGTTTCTTCGCGGGATCTTCATTCATGTACCAGACGGAATAAAGCTGGATGAGGAAACTGATCACGCACACCGAAGTAAGCATCACCAGCGCGAGCGTGTCGAGATAGTAGCCGACGTTCACCTGCGCGGAATTCCATTTCAGCCACGGAATCACCCATTCAATCGGAGCGGGCGCGCTGAACTGACGGAATAAAAGTATCGTCGAGGCCAGAGCGCCGATACCGGCGAAAGACACCGCCACCGTCACGGACCGCTTCACCCACGTCTTCGGCAAAAAGACGATGACGACGAATGCCAGAAAGTTGGCAAAAACGGAAATGTGTAACAGATTCAAATTCATTATTCGTTAACCCTTCAACTTCACCAATTTTTCAACGTTGATGCTTTTGAATTTCCGGTGAATCATAATCACAATGCTCAAGCCCACTGCCACCTCAGCCGCGGCAAGGCCAATCACAAAAATCGCGTAAATCTGCCCGATTGCTTTATCCACATCCATGAAACGCCCGAACGCCAGAAAGTTGATATTGGCCGCGTTCAAAATCAGTTCGGCGGCAATCAGAATTCCGATCAAAGACCGGCGCTCGATAATGCCGTAAAGCCCCGCGCAAAAAAGAACGGCGGAAACCAAAAGATACGGCGTGAGCTGATTGTAAATCATGACGCCCACCTTTCGTCTTCCAAAGAAATCTCGGGATCCAGTCTCCGGTCCCCTGGCTCTTCGTGGGCAATCACGAGAGCGCCGAGAATCGCGACCAAAAGCACGATTGAAATCAGCTCGAACGCAAACGCGTAACGGCTGATCAAGATTTCTCCGATATGAGTCGCCGAAAAATCTCCCGCGTCCGCATTGGCGGAAATCGGCCACGGCGTACGGATAAAAATGTAGGCCAATGTAACAAACGTAAGCGTGCTGACGGAAAGCGAAACCAGAACTTTGGTCACACTCCTCTTCTTCGGTTTCAGCGAAAGCGGGGGCGACAACATTACGGCAAAAATAATGGCAATCGAAATAGCACCCGCGTAAATCAGGATCTGCATCAGGCCCAAAAACTCACAGTGCAGAAAAACAAAAATTCCCGCGGTCCCCAACAGTGTCAAAGCAAGGCTGAGCGCGTTATGAAAAATATTCTTGAGGCTCACGGCCATAATGGCCCCGGCGAACGTGATGCCGACAAAACACACGAAAATCAAATCACCGATTGACAGTGGCATCTACTTTTTTCTTTCTCTCTTCAACGTCGTTCAAGAAATTATAAAAATAATCATCTTTATTCTCGCTGGCAAGATTAAACTCCGGAGAATGCTCCAGTGTCTTCGTAGGACAAGCCTCGATACAGAGACTGCAGAGCGAACAATTTGAAAAATTGTACGTGAAAAAGTTGGGGCGTTTCTTTCCACCTTCCGCCGGCTTATCTCCTTTAATCTCGAAACAATCGGACGGACAAATATTCTGACACTTCAAACACGCGATGCAATCATGAGTTCCGGTTGCCGGGAAAATCACGAAACGAATGCGGCCCTTGTGTACCGGTGAAGGACGGGTCGGCTGTTTGGGATACTGAATTGTAACCGGTCGTTTCAGCATCCATTTGAACGTGATGAACATGCCGACCAGAATGCTCCAGGCGCCGGTAAATATTTCTTTGATATTTTTGAACATGATTAATGCACCAATTTCAGTACAACGCCCGTCACCAACAAATTCAGAATGGCGATCGGTGTCAAAATTTTCCAGCAAAAATTCATCAACTGATCCGGACGTAGGCGCGGCAAAGTCCAGCGAACCCACATCATCACGAACACAAGCGCGTACACCTTAATCACAAACCAGTGAATGCCGTTCACAAACGGCCCGTACCATCCGCCCAGAAAAAGCGCGGTCGCAATACAGGAAACCAAAAACACGTTTGAATATTCAGACAGAAAAAAGAGCGCAAAACGCATTCCAGAATATTCCGTGTGAAATCCGGCGATCAATTCTGACTCAGCTTCAGGAATGTCGAAGGGAGAACGGTTCGTGTCCGCAAGTCCACCCATCATAAAAATAAGGAACGCCGCCGGCTGAAGAAATATCATCCAAATTTTATGTTGATACTGAACCACTTCAGACATTTTTAGGGAACCGATCACCAGTACGACGGCGAGTACCGCGAGAAGAAGCGGCACTTCGTAGGAAACTACCTGAGCTACCGAACGCATCGCGCCCAGCAGCGAATATTTGTTATTTGACGACCACCCCGCCATAAAAATCGCGATCACTTCCAAGCTGGCGAACGAAAACACGTACAGCACACCGATATTCAGATCGCGGCAAATCAGATTCGGCGCAAACGGCATCACCACAAAAAGAACGATCACCGGGAAAAAAGCCAGAATGGGCGCTAGGATGAACAGAACTTTATCCGCATTCTTTGGGATGATTTGCTCTTTCGACACCAGTTTCACGGCATCCGCAACGGTCTGCAGCAATCCGTGAAAGCCCACCTGCATCGGTCCCAGGCGGCACTGAATATGCGCGCTCACCTTTCGCTCAAGATACACCAGCGCCAGCGCATTTACCGTCACGACGGCAATGATGCCAACAGCCCAGATCAGAATTTGAATTGCGATATTTATCATAATTGTTTTAGTGGACCGTGATCCGTGATCCGTGATCCGAAAAAAAGCGGTTTCTTTTCCGGTTCACGGTACCCGGTCCACGGCTCACGATCCTACCGGTCCACGTCCGGAACCACGATATCCAAACTTCCCAAAATACACACGACGTCCGCCAGAAAATTCTTGCGCCCGACATCTTTAATCACCTGCAAATTGGAATAGCACGGTGTGCGCATTTTAATCCGGTACGGATTTTCGGTTCCGTCCGAAATCAAATAAATTCCCATCTCGCCGCGCGGCGACTCCACGCAAAAATAAAATTCACCCGGATTCGGTTTGAACCGTTTCGGCGCGGCGGGATTGTTGTACGGCCCTTCCGGAATACGTGTCAGCGCCTGTTCCAGAATTCGAAGCGACTGCCACATTTCCTGCACACGAACCGCGAACCGCCCGTAAGCATCCCCGGTGGTTGCCGTCGGCACGTCCCACTCAAATTGATTGTAAATGCCGTAGGGCTCGCTTTTGCGAACATCGTAGGCAAATCCGCTGGCCCGCAGAGAGGCCCCCGTCACACCATATTGAATAGCCATATCCTTCGTAATCACACCAACCCCTTCGGTACGTTTCCGAAAAATAATATTTTTCTGAACCAGCTTTTCATAATCTTTCAGGTGGGATTTCATCATCGGAATAAATTTGCGCGCGCGGTCGAGCATTTCGGGCGATAAATCGCGCTCCTGGCCGCCGAAACGAAAATAGTTGTAGGTCAGTCGACTCCCGTCACACATTTCGAACATATCCAGAATTTCTTCCCGGTCCTGAAAGCAGTAAAGAAACGGCGTGAAACTGCCAACATCCATCAGGAAAGCGCCATACCACATCAGGTGGCTGGCAAGACGCTGAAGCTCGGAAACAATCACGCGGATGTATTGGGCCCGTTCGGTAATCTCGATGCCGATCGCGCGCTCGACGGTGCCGACATAGCCCCAGTTATAAATCATTCCGGCCAAATAATCGACACGGCTCGGATACGGATAAAACTGCATGTAATTTCCATTCTCACCCATTTTCTCGTCCGCCCGGTGTGCGTAACCAATCACCGGATCAATTTCCAAAATCGTCTCGCCATCCATGTGAAGCAAAAGGCGCAGCACACCGTGAGTACTGGGATGCTGAGGGCCCATGTTCACGAAATAATCGCGGCGATGATGCTCCAAAACTGTCGAACTGACTTTCTGATCCGCCTCGCGCTCAATCTCCCAAGTGCGGTTCATGTCGTCCACGGAATCACCTTCGAACTTGAACCCTTTGCGAAGCGGATGAAAATTGGAATACTCGGGCAAAAGCAGACGATCAAGTTTCGGATGATTATCGATCTTCATACCGTACATATCAAACGCCTCGCGCTCGTACCAATTTGCGCCGGCATAAACACCCGTAATCGAAGGGACACGGTATTCGTTCCACGGCTGCTTCAGGCGGACGAAAGTAATCCTTCGATTAATCCTTCCGGCCGGGGCGGACAGCCCGGCACGTGAACGTCCGCCGGAACGATCCGGTCAACGCCTTCAATAATCGCGTACTGCCCATCATATTGATAAGGGCCTCCCCACATCGCACAGCCACCCATCGCAATCACATATTTCGGAGCGGGCATTTGATCGTAAAGCATTTTGATACGGGGCGCCATTTTGCGAGATACCGTTCCGGCCACAATCATCAAATCGGCCTGGCGGGGAGATCCACGGAACACGCCGGCGCCGAAACGATCCAGGTCGAAACGCGACGCGCTCGCGGCCATCATCTCGATAGCGCAGCAATGCAGTCCAAACGTGAGCGGCCACAGCGAATTGGCGCGGCCGATATTCAACAGTTTTTCCAGCGACGCGAACACCACACCCATCAAACCGTCTTTCTGATGTGCCGCCGCCTGCTGAGGGTTCACGTTCATTTCCATTTGAATACCCCTTTGCGAATGGCATAAACCAGTGCGAGGGACAGGATGCCGATAAAAATCACGATCTCGATAAGGACAAGAAAACCTTCGGTTTTACGAAAAGCAAGCGCGAGCGGAAAGAGAAAAACAACCTCAACGTCAAACACCAGAAAAACGAGGGCGTATAAATAATAGAGGACATTGAATTGAATCCAGGCCGTACCGATGGTGGGCATGCCGCTTTCGTAGGTGCTTCCGCGGGTAAGACCACGGCTTTTCGGCGCGATGAAATAGGGGATAAGGGTGGCGAAGCCGGCAAAGAGCAGGCTGATGATCATGAAAACAAACACCCAGAAATAATCGAGAAGCATTTACTGACTCCTAGCAATGTGGGAAAAGTGCGGATTATATCAAAAAAAGCGGGTTTGAAAATGGGAAAAAGACAAAATGAGAGAAGGTACCGGATACCGGATAGGTTCCTGGAACCTTAGTGCCACGTTGGTTCTTTACGAAATTCCGTTCGGGCCGTTCGGCGGGAGGAGATCCGGTTCTTCCCCTTTTTTGCGTTTCTGGATACGCTCCAGAAACATTTCTTTCAGATGAGACCACATCCGGGTTTCTTTATTCAGGTGAAACATGAACGGCATCAGGGCAGTCGCGAAGATGGCGTAGCGCATCAGGGTGCGCAGCAGCACCGATTTGGGCGCGGGAATCACGAAGTCGATGACAAGCAAGAGCGCCACGAAATAAATAAAAATTCCCATAATGCGGGCCAGCAATTGAAAGGCCTCCCCTTTTGACATCACATGCCGCGACGCAAGACGGAAATAAACCATGAAGTAAATGAAATAACTCACAGACATCACAATTGCGCATCCCGGAAGACCGTATCCGTTTTTAATCGCAAGGTATTGCATGAATCCTGAAAGTGCGGCCAGAACTGCGATAATCGGAATCATAATTACGTGTTTTTTGATCGTAATCAGCAAAATCGAGAATTGCTGATTGAGGCAAATAAAGAAAACACCGACGGCCAGAATTTTGAGTGGAAATATTCCGGGACGGAATTGAGGCAGAATCCAGGCAACAAGAAGTTCCGCAAAAATCCAGCAGGCGCCGAGCAAAAACGGGAACAAGTATCCGAGCGCAATCGTGCTATGCATCACAAAATTTTTCAAATCCTCAGGTTTATCCCGCTTCGAAAATTTTTCCTGAAAATGCGGGAACAAAACCACGTTCAGCATATTCGGAAAACTGGTCAGATAATTCGTAGCCATAATCGCCAGCGAATAAAATCCCATCTGTTCGAAACCCATAAACTTGGGAATGACAATGCGGTCGATACTGCGAAACACGCTGTCCACCATTCCCAGCACCATGATGCTGAAACCGAAAATAATCAGCGGTTTCAGGCGCTCCCACGATAGCGTCCAGGGAAATCGGTAATGCTGATTGAGCTGAATAAAAATAATATTCATCGAAAAAATCAGCAGAGTAGCGGCAAAGTATCCGTAAATTTTGAATTTCCAGGTGAAAAAAAGAAGCGGGAGCGCGCCCGCCGCGCTCGAGAACACCATGACTTTACTGGCCAGAGTGAAATTTTTGAAGGCGCGCAGAAGCACCACGAAAAAATTATAAACACGCTGAAGCACAACAAGAATGGCGATAGTAATAAGTCCCCAAAAAACCGGGGCCGAGAGTTTTGAACGAAAAATCAGCGCATAACCAATAATTCCGACCGAAAGAATTACGGCGTTGATAAACGCGAACCAGAATACGGTATTCTTAATCATCTCCGCCTGCTTTACCTCGCCCTTGCCCATCAGATAAGGAATTTCGCGATAGGAGGCATCCGTAGTGCCCAGATTGATATGTTTGGCGTAAATGAGGATAACCTGCAAGCTGGCCCACACCCCGCTGAACGTGGGGCCAAGGAGGCGCTTCATGACCACGGAAATGACAATATCGATGGCCTGAGTCAGATAAGTCGCGAAGGCATAAAGACCGACGTCTTTGATAATTTCTTTTTTAGAACTCATAAGTTGGGAGCCTAGATGAAAACGACAAGCCTGTCAACAACAGGCTTGTCATTTAAGGTGGCACTTAGGTTCCAGGAACCTTTTACTGCTTGATCGCCTCGGCTTCGATGGTGATCGTGACCTCATCACCCACCAGAAATTTACCGGCCTCGACGGCTTTGTTCCATGTCAGGCCAAAGTCCTGCCGATTGATTTTCGTGGTGGCGGTAAACGCCGCGCGGGTGTGCCCCCACGGATCGTTGGCGATACCGTGAATTTCGACATTCAGCACCACGGGCTTCTCGACTCCGTGAATCATGAGCACGCCTTCCAACTTTCCACCTTCGGGAGTTGATTCCAGCACTTTCGTGCTTGTAAACGCAATCTGCGGGAATTTTTCGACATCAAAAAAATCTCCTCCGCGAAGATGATCATCCCGTTTTGACACCCGGGTGTTAATACTTGCCGTTTGAATCGTGCCGCTAGTTTTGGACAATTCAGGCTGGGCGGGATCATAGTCGATGGTGCCTTCGAATTGATCGAACGTACCGTTGACATTTCCAAGTAAGTGGCGGATTTTAAAACCCACCGTGGAATGATCCGGATCGACTTTAAATGTGTCGGCCCAAACCGTGTTCGCCAACAAACCAACCGAAATCATCGTCAAAGCAACCATCAAACGTTTCATGCTGACACCTCCGTTAATTACTGCGGTTTTTTTTCGTAGAAAAGAGCGATGCTGGCGGTAAAACTGTGCATAAAATTTTTCTTCCCGATCGGCCCCAGCTCTCCGGCGCAGAAAAATCCGGCTGTTGGAAATTTCCCAAGATGTTCCTGAAGCGTTCCAATATCGTGATTTTTCGTTTTGAACATGTTGGAACCGCGGCCATTGCAGCTGAAAATCAGCGCCGCTTTCGGATCCGGAGCGATATTCGGAAAATCGCCGTGGACTTTCTGATGTTCGCAAAGCGACTCCAAATCCTCATGCGCTGTTTCGGCGTCCCGAACGTGAAACTGAACCGTGTCGCCCAAATGCACATAATCGGAAATCGCAAGCGCGCCGGAATCTCGGTCCAGCCCGACCACGTTGCGAATCACAAAATCGCCGCGCTTCGGATATTGTTTGTATTCATCCGCCAGCGCTCCGATAAACAAGGCATTGCGCGCCAACACCTGATCTTTGGCCGAGGCCTTCCGATACGTTTCTTCCAAATACTCCAGCGCCGGTTTACCCGCCAGCGACAAAATAATATTCTCCTGCGCCCCAGTAATCACCACCGGTTCACCAAACGGCCGGCACCCCTGAGACACCAACGGACTGACATGAACATTTCCGGTCAGCACCACACCAACCGCGCCGGAATCACAAACTCCCTCGGTCCAAAAAAGCGTATTCCCTCCCGGCTCGCCGGACCCGCTCGCCATGCCGCCCATCACCGGCGAGCCCGGATAAGCTGCGTGAATGCGTTCCATAAACATGTTGATATCGAATGAAAAAGGATCGGGCAGAATGAAAAAGACAGGCGAATCAGCGGGCGAAACGCCAAAATAACTGCGGCATTTTTCAATATCCGATAACTCCTCAAGCCCGGATTGTTTCAGCCAGAATGGAACTTTATGGACACCGGCAAGATGTGCGGCGAAAAGAGACATTGCCGGCTCCCATTCGATTTCGCGATCGTGGCCAATCACGCTCACGGCCGTGCATCCCAAAATCACGTGCGCTTTCATTTTTTTCTGAACCGCCTCCTGAATGCGCGCGTAATGGCCGGGAAAATGCGGCGTAACAAACAAAAAAGCCAGATCAACCGGCTCGCCGTTCAACTCTTTAAGCACCTGATCCGTCACTTCCTCGACCAAAGCCCGGTAACTTTCGCCGCGGGCAATGCCGGAGCCAAACACCATACGATTCGACTTTTGATTGGATTCGTCCATGGAAGTCACCCACAAGAACAATTGATGGATTATGCCGCGGCCTTATTAATTTTGCTTGTTATTGCCGTGATCATATCAAAAAGTTTTGCTTTCTTAACGGGTTTGGTAAGACACTCATCGCACCCCGCATCCAGACATCTCTGAACATCTTCTTTGAACGCGTGCGCCGTAAGCGCCACAATGGGCGTCAGTTTCGTTTTATTTTCCCGCTCCCATCCACGAATCAACTGCGTTGCTGTCAGTCCATCCATCACCGGCATTTGAACATCCATCAACACCAGATCATAAGAATTGTTTTTAAACTTGTTGACGGCCTCTTCCCCGTTTTCAACAATATCCAGTTGATAAGGAAGATTTTTAAAATACGCCTTCATCAGCAGTTGATTATCCAGAGAATCTTCCACCAAAAGAATTTTCCATAATACGCCGTGCGGCAAAACTTGTTTTTGGACAGAAGCCTCTTTTTCCTTTATTTCACCGTGACTCAAAACAAGTGAAATCGTATTCAACAAATCCTGCCTCTTAATGGGTTTTACGACATAACCCGAAAGTCCCAGTTTGCGGGCACGGGCAATATCCCCGTACCGGCCCTCGGAAGTCAGCATCATGATAATAACTCCCTCGATATTGGAATCTTTTTTTATTTCTTCAGCCGCTTGAAAACCATCCTTCCCCGGCATACGGCAATCAAGAAGAAGAAGCTGATACGGCTTCCCAGAAACTCTGGCATTTTTTAATTCTTCAATTCCCTTATCCGCACTGGCCACATCCACCACGGACATGCCGTAAGCAGTCAGAGTCTCTCTTAGAATAAGCCGGTTAGTGGCATTATCATCGATAATCAGAACACGCAGTCCGGTAAAATTGTGCTGTGATTGAGAAAATGGACGTATTTGAGCTTCTTTGAGAGTGCCCAATTGAATCGTAAAATAAAAGACACTACCCTCGGACTCCTTGCTTTCCACCCAAATTTTTCCACCCATCAATTCCACCAACCGTTTTGTAATGGCAAGCCCCAATCCGCTGCCCCCGTATTTCCGGGTCGTACTCGAATCGGCCTGAACAAAAGGCTCGAAAATGGATGATAATTTATTTCCACCAACCCCAATGCCTGTATCCTTCACCGAAAAGAGCAAACCATATTTACCGATAGAAGATCCTTCAAAAACAGATTCTCCATTAAGCCGTTTTACCTCGACCACAATCTCACCCTTTTCCGTAAATTTGATGGCGTTTCCAATCAGATTAGTCAGAATTTGACGAAGCCGGTTGGGATCCCCCATCAAATACGTCATCACATCGGGCATAATATGATACGAAAGTTCCAAACCTTTTTGATGGGCGCGAATCGCCATAATTTCCATAATTTTTTCGATAGTTTCGTTCAAATCAAATTCAATGTCTTCCAATTCAAGATTCCCCGACTCCACCTTCGATAAATCCAGAATGTCATTGATAAGATTCAAAAGAGTGTCGCCCGCCCTTCTAAAAATCCGGACGAATTCTTTTTGCTCGGTACTAAGCGAGGTCTCATCCAGAAGCTCGGCCATCCCGATAATGGCATTCATCGGAGTCCGGATTTCATGACTCATCGTCGCCAAAAAATCCGACTTGGCTCGCGAAGCCTCCAAGGCAACGTCGCGTGCTTCACATAATTCATTCTTATATTTCTCTCTGATCACAAACTGCCCCATCTGACCCGCAATTGAGGACATAATAATGGTAAATTCTTCATCAGGCTCTTCGATACGATCGTTGAAAAATTCCATAACACCAAGAATTTCATTTCCCGAATAGATAGGAAAACCGAAAGCTCCGCGCAGTCCCGCCTTTGCGGCAGGTAACGCCCTGGGGAAATTTTTATCCCGGGTAACATCCTCAATCCATGCAGGCTGGCCGCTGGCCCAAACCCGCCCCGGAAGTCCGATACCTTTTTCAAAAGTTCTGGAACGACTCACCGCTTTAAATTCAGCCCCCCTGAAAGAAGGCTCATACCAACCATCAATAAATTCCAGAACGTTCGCTTTCGTGCTAATGAGCCAAATTGCGCCCGCTTTCCATCCAAAACATTCGGTAAGCATTTTAAGAATTTTCGGGGATGCCTCTTTCAATGCATCCGATTCAGCCAGAACTTTCGTGATTTGATATTCTATGGAAATTCTTTTTTGAGCCCGTTTGCGCACGGTAATATCAAAAAACGAAACCACACAGCCCGCAATCTTGCCGGAATGAAAAATGGGATAGGACCAATATTCGATAGGAAAACATGTCCCATCCGAGCGCCAAAAGAAATCTTCATCCGAATGAGTCGCTTTTCCTTCTACAAAAGCCCGGTAAATGCCGCACTCTCCCTGGGGATACGAACTGCCGTCCGAATGGCTATAATGAAATAGTTTGTGGCTATTTTTGCCAAGCAACTCAACCGGATCCTGATATTTTAGCAGCCGAAGACATGCGGGATTAACCGAGACAATATCACCATTCAAATCCAAACCAAAAATCGCCTCGACGGCAGAATCAAGAAATAATTTCAATCTTGCTTGATTTTCTTTAATTACCTCCTCCATGTTGTGACGTTCCGTAACGTCCCGTGCAATCCCCGATGCCCCAACAATTTCCCCGGATTCATTCAATAACGGTGAAAGAACCAGAATTTCGAAAATCGGCTTTCCGTCTTTTCTGATTCTCACGGTCTCATGATGCTTAATGCTTTTCGCCTTTTTGATCCGTTCCATAAGCTGCGGTATCTCGCTTTGCCGGTCCGGCGGCTGAAGCTTCGTGATGGAACTGCCTATCATTTCTTCAGCGGTGTAACCGTACATTTGCTCTGCACCCTTATTCCAGGAAACAACAACGCCATCCAACCCCATCGCGTAAATAGCATCGTCAGAACTTTCCACAATATTTGCCAGACGAATTTTCGTCTCCTCGGCCAATTTTTGCTGAGTAATATCCTCATGCGCCACGGTAATGTATCCTCCGTCATGCACCCCGCCTTGCTCAAAGCGGGTCACGTGCATCACAAACCACCGTTTTTGCCCGGGGGAATGGCACGTATATTCCTGAGTGAAAACGTAGTTGTGATGCATCAAAACCATGCGAATGCCCTTGACCACCTCGGAGATCTTTTCAGATTTGTTTTTCCCGGTTTTATCGCAAACGTCAAAATAATTTGTTCCCACCCCATAATCCGGCAGCGTAAAATGATTTTCATCCGCAAACTGGCGCCAGGCTTTGTTCACAGCAACAATCGTTCCTTTGTTGTCGAGAATGGCAATGTGGGCGGAAAGAGAATCCAGCGTGGATTTCAGAAAGAGTTTCGATTCTCTAAGCTCCGCGGTCATTTTTTCGGCAAGCGACACCGCTCTAGACCTTGCCGTACCGAGAAGAAGAGAAATGAAAAAAATGGCTATACTTAAGCCCATCCCGCCGAAAATAACGCCGCCCCTTAAATACTTGTCGAGATTATCATCAACATCCGTAAAAAACATCGGTTGGGTTATAACAATTAATTTCCAAGATCTGCCCGGAATATTAAGATGGACTTCTTTCAAAAAAACGGGGTGATAACTTGAATCGCCAAAATAAACTCCCTGGTCACTGGCGTAAAGCAAAGTATTATCCTCCGTACGAGTTCCGAGCTCACCCTCATCCAGAATTTTCAAAGCAACACGCTTTTCAATAAAATCTTCTCCCATGTTGGAAGAAATATTCACAAACAATTGCTCATCCTCAATCAAAATATCCACAAATCCGGTCAAGGCCTCCCGGCGTTCTGAAACCGTTTTTACCGGAGCGCCATTTCGATAAACCGGCATTGCCATTAAAAATCCGGATTTACCGGCTTGATGATGTTTATCCGGAATAAATAACTGGCCAGAGGTGACTATTCTTCCGGTATCCCGCGCCGTCTCAAGAACTTTTCTGCGAAGAGAATCCCCGCCCAAATCAAACCCCATCAAATGCTCATTTCCGGCATAAGGGACAATATATTTCACAACAAAATACTCATCGCGCTTACCCTCAGGAAAAATTTCAAAATCAGGATAACCGGAAGCAAGTACGCTTCTGTCATTTTTAACTCCTTCAATAAAACTGGATAGATCCTGGGCCTTGACCCGTTCAATAAACCGGTAAGCCTTGATTCCAGGATACTCTCTGTGAACCATGACCTTGGCCAGATAAGCGTCCCACTCATTTCTGTCAACCGCTATGCTCGCGGCAAACAATCCATTAAGGCCGGGTAATGCGTCATCTAAGAGATGAACGCGGTCTTCAATCAAATGTTTAATTTCCATAACCCCCATCTCGAATCGATTCCATTCCTTCATGTAAATAACATATTCGGTGGCTTTCCAGATCAACAAGGTGAACGTTAAAGAAATTACAAGAATGGCGACAGGCGCCAACCACATCGACACCATTCGTTGTTTCCAGCTCATTTGAGTTTTAGCTGTTTTTTCAACACTCATAAAATTATCCGATCATTTCTCCCATTCCATTCCGCGCTAAATCCAACACTTCCCGAAGTTTGCGGGTTATAATCACCGGCGTAAACGGCTTTTGAACAAAATTTATTTTTCGTTTCTTCGGATCGTCCGAAACAATATTTTTGTCCGTATACCCCGACATAAGAACCACTTTCATTTCCGGACGCAAAAGTCCCAGCTTCTCAGATAATTCAGGGCCGCTCATTTTGGGCATGACAACATCCGTAAGAAGAAGATGAATGGGATCTTTATGCTTTTCAGAAATCTGAAGCGCTTCTTCTCCGCAGGAAGCTTCAAGCACCGTATAGCCTTCGCGCTTCAGAATTTCGTATGCTAGTCTGCGGACAACGGCTTCATCTTCAACCAGTAAAATGGTTTCGTGGCTGCGCGCCGGCTGTGATGGGACATGAACCGGCTTTTCGATCTCCATTTGCTCCCCCGCCCTGGGCAGATAAATCTTGAACGTGGACCCCACATCCGGCTCGCTGTAAACATGAATATCGCCGCCACTTTGTTTCACAATTCCGTAAGCAGCCGAAAGACCAAGCCCTTTTCCTTTATCGCCGCCTTTGGTCGTAAAAAACGGCTCGAACAGATGAGTTAAATTTTCCTTGCTGATTCCACTTCCCGTATCACTGACAGCAAGCATCACGTATTGACCGACAGGCAAGCTGACATTTTGCAGCACATAAGCCTCATCCAATGCCACATTCGCCGTTTCAATAATCAACCGGCCTCCGGCAGGCATGGCATCACGTGCATTAGTTACAAGGTTGATGATTACCTGCTCAATCTGTAACAAATCGGTTTTCACCGGCGCAAGATCTTTTTCAAGAATAATCACCAATTCAATATTTTTTCCCGCTATCTGCCGCAAAATACTTTCTGTATTAGAAATAAGAGAATTCAAATTAAGCACTTCCGTCTCAAGCACCTGTTTGCGGCCGAGGGCCATCAACTGCTGAGTTAAAGTCGCCGCTTTTTCACCCGCTTTATAGATTCCTGAGGCTTCTTTTCTCAAGGGACTGTCACCGGGAAGATTTTTCAGCAAAAAATCGCTGTGGCAGATAATGGCCGTCAACAAATTGTTAAAATCATGCGCAACACCGCCCGCAAGAGCACCTACCGCGTCGATCTTTTGCGTTTGCTGCAATTGTTCATCAACTTTAATTCGATCGGCACGGGATTTTTCTATTTCTCCCAGCATGCTGTTAATTGTTTGCCCCAGTCTTGCCAGCTCATCCTGCCCATCAGCAGAAATACGCGCGGAAAGATCATGATTTCCCCGTATCTTTCGAAGAGCGGCCTCAAACTGTGAAAGTCGCACAAGAATCAACCGGTTAATCAGAACAAAAATCACACCCAAAAATATAACCCCAATGGCAAGAAAGCAAAAAAGAAGATACCGCAAACTCATCTGCCCCTGATGGTAAATATCCCTGTCTTGATCAACGCGCATTAATAGCGCGGGGGCACCAAAAATATCTTTAATCACGGTATATCCCGCTATCAAATTCGGCTCAAGAATTTCAATCACAGTGGGGTTTTCATTAGACAAAAGCGTGCGCGCTTTCTGAAATGCATTTGGCAGTTTGGGGTCACGGTATATCCGCATTTCAATTTTGAATCGGGTGCGCTCAGACAGCACTTTCAAAAGATGTTGATCGTAATACCTTCCAAATATCAATGTTCCGCGAATAGGCCCTTCACTTTGGCTTGTGAGAATCGGCCGGGAAGCAATTAAAAGCGGGCCTTCCGGAAGAACGGCAACTCCGGCAATAGCGCTGTTAACATCGGTATGTTTTGTGAGTTCTGGATGCAAAGAAAGGAACTGCGCAAAACTTTCCGGAACCGGGATTTTTTTCTTCGTCTCCAAATCCATTTCCGTACCAAACACCACCCGGCCCGAACTGTCCACATACTCGATGATATTCAGCTTGATTATGGCGATACTGTTTTCATTGAGATTGGCTGTAAAATAACTTTCGTTGTGATCCTTGACGTAAGCATACGTACCATCCCACTTCGACCAGTCTTTTGCGGTAAAATTTAACTTGCCGATATCATCAGCAAAAGCGTCCAGAACACGCTGGACATTTTCACGCACTGCTTCTTTTTCCAATTCCGAAAAATTATTAGACACAACGGCCGAAACCAGAAAGTAGAAAATAACAAGTATAGAGATCAGAACCGATCCGACAATTAGCAGCGTTTTCTGAATAAGAGACATACTATGCCCCCTGAATTAAGCATCTATTGTGATACCTACGTAAAGTCTAGCTAGTAAAGGGGTAAATAGCAAAATGAGGGGGTAGAAAAAAGGGAAGGTAGCAGCCCCGCTACCTTCCCGGTTAATTATGAGCGGCTGAGGCGGTCTTCAATGTCGGTTACGCGGTCTTCTAAATCGTCAACTTTGTTTGTAAGATCGCGGTTAGTGGATTCGAGTTCGGACACTCTGGATTTGAGCGTTGTTTGATCCGCATCCGGATTAACAAGCCCGTCCCGAGTATCATCTGCTTTCTGAGCCAGAAGCGGGGATGACATTGCGGTAATTAGAATCACTGCGAGAATAAAATACTTTTTCATAACACCTCCTTTGAATTTACGCGGCTGATTTCATTTCGTGTTTTTTCGAAGGCGCATCTAAAACTTCACGGATTTTTTTGTTCAGGGCATCGGCCGTAAAAGGCTTTTGGACAAAAGCTTCTGATGAATCCATCAATCCCTGATACGTCGCGGCAACATCTGTATAACCTGAAATAAAAAGAGTCTTTATTTCCGGGTGTAATTTGAGGATATGCTCTTTCAATTCTTTTCCATTCATTTTAGGTATCACGAGATCCGACAAGAGCAGGTGGATATGTCCTTCGTACCTTTCAGCAACCCGGATTGCTTCAATAGCATCGGCCGCCATAAGAACCGTATATCCATTTCGTTCCAGAATTTCCCGAATCAATTTACGCAGCAGGTTTTCATCTTCGACAAGAAAAATCGTTTCACTACCCGCTGGCGCACCGGACGATACTACGGCAGATTTAGGGGTTTCTTGAACATCCTGATAAAAACGGGGAAAATACATTTTGAATGAAGTGCCCTTCCCGGCTTCGCTATAAACTGAAATATAACCGCCGCTTTGCTTGACAATGCCATAAACCGTCGATAAGCCAAGCCCCGTTCCCTTCCCTTTTTCCTTCGTCGTAAAAAACGGCTCGAAAATATGAGATTGCGTCTCTTTATCCATGCCGCAGCCCGAATCTTCGACAATCATTGTGACGTAGTTTCCGGGAAAAAGTTCGCGATGCTGCTGACGGCAGTAAGCTTCATCAATATGAATATTTTCCGTCTTGATCACGAGCTTGCCTCCGTTCGGCATGGCATCCCGCGCGTTCACCAATAAATTCACAATTACCTGCCCAAGCTGGGCCGAGTCTGCTCTGATATGCCAAAGGTTTGGTTCTTGAATAATCGCCAAATCAATATCTTCCCCGATAAGACGGTGGAGCATTTTGTTCATATCGGTCACAACGGTATTTAAATCAATAACGCGCAGTTCCAGCACTTGCTTACGGCTAAATACCAAAAGCTGATTCGTCAATAGCGCGGCGCGTTCGGCGGCGATTTTGATTTCTTCAATATCTTTACGTTGGGGATGATCTTTCGAAAAATTTAAAAGAACAAGATCACTGTAGCCCAAAATAGCGGTCAACAGATTGTTGAAATCGTGGGCAATACCTCCCGCCAGCCGTCCGACAGCTTCCATTTTCTGAGCCTGACGAAATTGTTCTTCTTTTTCGGACAAGATCTCCTCCGTCTTTTTTCGTTCCAAAGCACCCGCGAGCATATTCGCAATGGCCTCAAGAAAATTACTGTCATCCTTGCCAAAAATCCGGTTTTCGGTTGTGTACGCACCCAACACGCCAAACGGTTTTCCTCTTGTTCGAATAATCACGCTCATTCCACTTACCACATGATGATCCAGGAGAGCCGAAGGGACCTTGAACCTTTTTTCATTTCGAAAATCCTCCGTGAATATCACCCCACCGCCCAGAAAAATACCGCCCCCTTGAAAGCACTCACAATCCACAATGAGGGACCCAACGCATCCTTTCTTCCAACCCAATCCTTCTGCAAGCATTAACCGTCTGCCGTCGGGAAGAAGTTTGAACATGGCAGAAAACTCGACTCCAAGCGTCTTGACGATACGGGAGCACACCGCCTGAATCAGCAGATCCATATCATTTTCCTCAAGCACCAGCTGCCCCAATTCCGTAATGGCTCTTTGCTGAATGGCGTGTACATTAAGCTCCTCATTCACTTTTTTGAGTTCCGTAATATCTTCCGCCACTTTCACGAAATTAATGGTAACGCCTGCGGAATTTTTGACGGGCGAAATAGAGGCTCTTTCCCAATATAGTTCTCCGTTCTTTTTTCTGTTGCAGAACTCCCCTTCCCACGCTGATCGAGACAAGATGGTGTCCCATAATTTTTTGTACTCATCAGGGGACGTCTTTCCTGATTTTAAGAATCGGGGATTTTTTCCTAGAACTTCTTCGGAGCTGTAGCCGGTAAGATTGACAAATTTGGGATTGGTATATTCGATATTACCGTTTTTATCGGTAATCATTACGATGCTAGGACTGACCTCGATGGCAAGCCAGAGCTTTCTTAGGTGATCTTCAGAGTACCGATTTCCCTCTTCCACGCTTTTGCTTCTGACTTCATCAGAAATCCTGGAAGAAAGCTCTTTTAAGTTCATCGGTGAAGGGACATCATTATCCATAATTTTCCCCTCCTCCTAAAAGTCTACCCAGTCATGAATAGAATAGCAAAAAAGCGGCGGCGAGAAGGAAGCGGCATTCGCAGCGGCTGTCCTTTGTTTTTTATGATTTTTTTTCGAGATGAATGACGTGAAAGAAAAGACGGGTCTCTGAAATCATGATAATCGACGCGGTAAAGATAAAGAAAAGTCCCGTCAAAAAGGCTGTGACAATGGCGTAGTAGAGCTGCCAGGCAGAATGAATGTTAAGCGAAATCAGGATAGAAGCGCCCATAAAACAGGCGATGGCGCCGTAGGTGAGCAGAATTGCGTTCTTAACTTTGGCGGCCCGGCGGAATAAATGGCCGACTTGGTCTTCCAAATTACCCAGGCGGACCTGCTCCTGCTCTGTCCGGTTGGGTTTGTGGCTTAGCTGCCGCTTTTCCTGATTCAACAGCCGAAAACGGCTGGCCAAATTCGAAAATTTATTCTGAAACCCAAGCATCAGCAGTGCCGCGCTTGAGACCATGATGGCCGGTGCTAGAACATACTGAATTTCCTGAATCGCTTTTGAAATATCCACAAATCCCCCTCTTTAGCTATCCCCCTACCGAAGCAGAGAATATGATATATTTATTATTCAGATTGTAACTCTAATCCTTTCAGGGGTTCAAGCTATGAATTACAAACTCGAAGGAACACATTGGGATGATCAGGGCAAGGTCATCCTCTACATCAATTTAAAACTGGCCGCCATGGGAGAGCCTATTTATGGAAACAAAAGCGACAACGATTTTTTGGAAATCGCTCATCCATTGCTTGTCATTCACCTGGAAAGAGTCCGCCTGCTTTCTAATTTCCTCTGCCCCGTCGACCGGCGCATTCAGGATTTTATCGATGAATATTTGAAAGGTGTCGAACTAAAACTGCCTCCCCGAATTCCCGCCAGTACGTTTATTTTGGATCGCCAGGGACTGGCGCGCATCATGTCATTGCCGCCGAATCAGGATCATTTTTTCTCGAGCACGGTAAATTCGTACCGCGTTAAACAGGGCGTGCTTCATAATCCCAAAAGTGACCGCCGAACCACGCAGGGCGTTTTTCATATTGCCGAAGGCGGATTTCCAATTCCCGAGGATAAACTATCCGTTCCCAAAATTGCTTTTGGCCGGATGCTGGCGCATGCCCTCAATCCGCCGGAAGAACTGTTGCAGCTGCCATTCACCGCGGCTCAAGAGCATCAGGCCAAATTATTTGTTTCCCTGCTCCTCAGACCGGTTGTTTGCCCGGAGGTCAGCAATTACATTCCCGAAAAATCGATGGAGATTCGTTTTTTTGCGCCCGGAAGTCTGGTAAGCAATCTGGATTTTGTGGAATCCATTTTTGGCAATGGCGGCTCGCCTTATTTGCCGGAAAACGATGCCGCGCTGGATACCGAACACTGGACGGGACATACCGGCTGCGTGATTCTGGCCCCCCATCTGGTTTGTCTCACAAAAAAAGAATTGGGATTGCCGCATTACGATAACGCCACCGACAAACAGCGTCGCGAAGGTATGTGCTGGCGCAGTGAAGAGGATCTTTACAATGACGGCGAACCGTTCAAAATCACCGGACGCGACCAGCATGGTGTGATTGTCACCATCATCGCGGATAATTATTTCGGCTATTGCAAAAAAGAAGTCAAAACGCAAATCAGTTACTCAGCAAATCTTTTCGGCCTGGCGGAAGAAGAGCATGCGGGCGGCGCTATCGCTTTCCCGAGCTTTGACTTGGGAGAAGAGTTTCATCTTGACGATCCCATTTTCCGTGAGAGCCTCACGTTTAAAGAATTGGCCCGGCTTTACGGTTCCATAATGGATGTCAAACCGGAAGGCTACGGCGTCGACAAAAAACATCCCGACATTATTTACGTGCCCGAAAACGCGAAATTCGACATGCCGAAACAATCCATTACCTGGACTCTCAGTGGAAAAGAGCAAAAAATCAAGCTCCTCATCTCTCACACTTATGTTCTGCCCAATGGCTACAAAATTTTCATGAAGAAGCAAACGGGCGGGAACACGTGGCATTTAATCGGCATCGTAGCCGAAGGAACTTTTTGTCACAAACCCTGCACGGTTTCAGGCGGCGGCAAATCGGAAATTTCGAAATCGATTATCAATTCCATGATTCAGGGGCCGATTTTTGTCAGCGACTTTCACAAAGATATGGACATGGTTGCTGAAATTCTGAAACGTAATTTTGCACATCGTTTTAAAAATCCGGTCGAACGCAACCGGCCGAGCCGGCCTATTTTGAGTCCGCTCAGATCCCTCGGTTCAGTCATCAAATTATTTACGCCGTCACCGGAATATAACGATGAATTCAATGCCTGGCTTGGGGCTATTCCCCATCACATTCTGGAAATTATATTTCTGGTAAAACGTTTTTATCTGGAAGAGTGGGGTGATGACTGGCGCCAATATTTTAGCGTGGATGTGGTGAACGGACGGTTGGGTCACGAGCTGAAATACCGCGATCAAAAATTGGTGGCTAATTATTTGCGCGTGGGTCAGGAAAAAGACGGTTCATGGCGCATTTACCGCGTGCGGCAGGATTTCGCCGCTTGTGAAAAAATTCAGATGGAGGATGATATTACCTCTTCGATCGTCGTTTCACAAGAGCATGTGAATGATCTGAACCCCGACTACACCAATCCGGATGTGAAGCTGGTCACCAACTGTGAACAATTTCTTTTCCAGCGTCCTGACGAAGCCATTCACCGCGGATATGACAAGCAGGCGGAACAAGATTTATCCAGCCCCAACACCTTTTTGTCCAATTTTGAACCGCTCAATTACGGGCAAGCGCAGGATTTGATTCAAGACGCCATCGGTTTCGATCTTTACACTGAACCTGTAAAAAATTTAATCCGGGATTTTATCGCGGAGAGAAAACCCGCTTACATCGTTTCATCCGCCCACCCCCGCCTTGTCGGGGGAAAACCCTCGAAAAATCCGCGCTATCTTCAACAGCGACCCGATCTGGCGAATCCGCGCCAAAAATATTTGGCAGAAACCGGCACGCGCTTTATCCGGAAAGTGCCGGCGGATCAGCCCGTTCATTTTCCAGTAAATGCCGTTTTGACGGGAAGACGGGGCAATCCTCCCGATTCCAAAAATAATATTCCCGCACTGGCTGTTTACAATCCTATTCATTATCAGGAATTGCCGGAGTTGTTTATGGATTTTATTTCGAGTGTGACCGGAAAGTCGCCCTCGACTACCGGCTTTGGTTCGGAAGGAGCGCTGACCAAGGGGCCGTTCAACGCGCTTTGGCCCATCGTGGATTTGAACAACACGCTGGTCTCGTGGATCCTAACCGGTTCTGACGGCTTTTCTTCAGCCGCCGGGTCCATCGGCCCAAATTACCGGGTTGATCATGATATCAGTCTCCTAGTTCCCGAGATTTGGGCCCGCATGACCGTCGCGGAGCGGGACCCGAAATTCCTGATTGCTAAAGGTTATCTTGAAAAGCTGAACGATTTTGATTATCAGGGAAAAAAAGTTCACGCCAGTCTTCTCGGCTACCGCATCACGATGCGGTTTGCGCACACATTCCTCGGCCGGATTTTCAACAATCCCAACGCCGTTTTTCACGAGGAAATGCTGGCGCCGGAAAAACAGGACATGGCCATATTTATTCAAGGCATTGACAATATCGTCACAACACAACAACGGGTGGCCCGGCATTATTTTGAGGATGGAAGCGTAAGCGCGGCCTCACCGCCGCTTAAGGCGCTACTGCACATCATGGCGTTTGGAAATTTTGAGGGGAAATTGCTGACTGATCCATCGATCCGGGCCCTGTTTACCCGCGAGCATCTTTTAAATAATTCCTGGTACCGGGAACGCCTTGTCACAAAACAATTGCGGGACATCGCGTTATGGTCTCGGCACATCAAATATCTGGAGCAAATGGTGAATGACCAAAATCACAAAGACGCCGTCAATGAACTGAACCTCCGCGCCCGACTTACAAAAGCGAAAGAACATTTGAATCTGGTGCAATCCCCCACCTACCTGGACCGCCTGAACGGCACTATCGGTGCAGATCCTTTTACCGGACAGATGTAGAGCTCTATCCATCCCAAATTTACAAAGTCATTGTGAGTGAAATGAAAAAAATGGTCGGGCTGGCGGGATTCGAACCCACGACCACACGCACCCCAAGCGTGTGCGCTACCAAGCTGCGCTACAGCCCGACGAAAAAGGTTTATGACTGGGGACTGAAGGGTTGGCATTATACATGAAGATTTTGGTTCGGTCGACCGACAGGAAAACCTACTCGCATCCTTGGAGTAAGTCCCCTGTCGCCTCGAGACCGAAACTCTACTAACCCACCATTATTTCACTGCGTTTTTCAGTTCGGCGCCTGCTGAGAAAGCGGGAACTTTTTTCGCGGCAATTTGAATGGTCTGGCCGGTTTTCGGATTACGTCCAGTACGCGCTTTTCTTTTGCGGACCAGAAAACTTCCGAAACCCACGAGCTGGACACGCTGACCTTTTTTGAGTGCCCCTTTAATGGCATCAAACGTCGTGTTGATCGTCTCCAAGGCTTTGGCTTTGGAAATTTCAGTCTTCTTCGCGATTTCCTGAGCTAATTCCTGTTTATTCATTATGTCACCCCCTTTCGTTATTTAACGGTGCCCTTGACTCACCACAAACTCCGGCCGGAGCTGGCGGTTCATCAGGGAATGAATAGCATCCTTCGGATT
>JACROU010000080.1 GCA_016214265.1 Candidatus Omnitrophota bacterium | reverse complement strand
TGAACGGACAAGTTGCAGGAGATTTTTTTACCGACAGAAAGCTCATCCGTTTGAAATACCAGATCCGAAGTTCCACTGAAAAACAAATCCGGTTTGGGCGTTCCGGCAAAAACAGGGGCAATCAGCGAGAAAGATAATAATGAAAGAATGAGATATTGTTTCATGTGGCGGGCTCTTGTTGTGTCAGACAATGAATAGCTCCGAGGCCCCAAACCAGCGGCTCACAGAAAATAGCGATCACATCCCGTTTCGGAAATAATTCTTTCAAAATTGCCAGCGCAGTTTTGTCATTCTTAGAGCCAAACACAGGCACTAACACAACCTGATTGGCGATATAAAAATTCGCGTAACTGGCCGGCAGACGCCCGTCGGATCCGCCAACTTCATCCGGCATCGGAAACGGAATTACTTCCAATTTTTTCCCATCCTGATCCGTCGCATGTTTAAGGCGCCCGTAATTGCCGCGAAGGATTTTGCAATTCACGTCCCGCTCATCATCTTCTTAATTTGAGGGTCACGGCATCATCTTTTGCCAACTCCTTGTACTTCCCACCCCAGGCGTTGAACATCCAGTCCGTGTACGCGATTTCTCTTTTTACCCCTACTCCTTTCGAGATAAAAATGGGGCCGTAATCGCGAATCCAGGCATCCGCCGTAACGATTTTATGCATTTGGACATTTTTGAGATTCACGCCGCGCGCGCGAAGCCGCTTCAACACCTTGTCTTCGGTCTTCGCGTCATCAACCAGCAGCTTCACGGTTTCATGCGGCGCCAGGGCCGCGATCATCTGAAGAAAAATTTCCTCGACCTGCGGAATCCGGTCCGGCCACGTCACCGGATTTTTGGGCCAAGCAAGCCACGTCGCCGCGTGCTGCTGCCATTCGGCAGGCATATAAAAACCCAACGCATGAGGACTTACAGTTGTTTGTTTTGATTTTAGTTTGGTGGGCATATCGATTTTTTCGTACTTCGTGAAAATAGGTGCCAGGTTCATGAACCTGGCACCTATTCCGGAAGATAACCTGAATTATCTTTTATCAATAAACCGTTTGGTTAAGTCGCCGTAGGCATCAATTCGCCGGTCGCGGAGAAACGGCCAATGCTCACGGATCTCATCGATTTTTGCCAGGTCGCAATCGACGTAGAGAATTTCTTCTTTTTCTGCACTGGCCCGGGCAATCACACGGCCGGAAGGATCCGCGACAAACGATTGACCCCAAAATTTCTGATCGGCTTCGCGCCCCACGCGGTTCACCGCCGCCACAAAAATACCGTTGGCAATCGCGTGCGATCGCTGAACCGTCTCCCACGCAGAGTGTTGCGCCACATTCACCGAAGGCTTTTCATCTACATTCCAACCAATCGCCGTTGGATAGAAAATAATTTGAGCGCCTTGAAGCGCGGTCAACCGCGCGGCCTCGGGAAACCATTGATCCCAGCAAATACAAACACCGACTCGGCCGTAACGCGTGTCGTAAGCGGAAAATCCTAAATCGCCCGGCGTGAAATAAAATTTTTCGTAATATCCGGGATCGTCCGGAATGTGCATTTTACGGTACTTACCCAGAATAGTTCCATCCGCATCAATCACGACGGCAGTATTGTGGAAAATCCCCTGCGCGCGCTTTTCGAACAACGGGGCAATGATGACCACTTTGCGCGTTTTGGCGATTTGCTGGAAAACCGCCGTGCTCGCGCCCGGAATTTTCTCGGCCAATTTAAAATGGGTGCGGTCTTCCTCGTCGCAGAAATAAACGGAGCGAAACAGTTCCTGGAGACAAATAATCTGCGCGTCCCGCTTCACCGCCTGCCCAATGGCCGATACTGCCTTGGCCATATTCGCATCCGGATCCGCGGAACACTTCATCTGAATCAAGCCGAGCGTTACGGACTTACTTTTCTTAACTCGTGAGGTAGTCATAAGTTGTCATTCTACAGGGAAAAAGAGGCGGATTCAACGTTGCGAGAACTTCAATATTTTTTGTAATAGATGACATGAGGCAGAGTGGCTAAATCCGAATCACTGGTAACCAAATCCGCGTTTTCAAGAAGCGCTGAGGCGTAAATAATGGAGTCCGCCATCGACAGACCGTGCTGCAAGCTGACATCCGCCGCTTTGAAGGTTGTGATATCCGTCAGTGGAAGGACGCGCGTTTTCGCCATCTGAGAGACAACGACTGTTGCCAATTCTTCAGTCGTTTGGCGCTTCACTGTTTTGTAGACTTCATAAAATAAAATAGTGGGAGTCACTATTTTCTTCAAATCCTTAAAATGGGGCGCAAAGAGCGAGGCCAGCTTTCCCTCCGTAAAAAATTCAAGCCAACCTGAAGAATCAATTAAAATCACATCCGGTCCTTCTTCTCACGAGTTGAAGTGATATTCATTCCCTTCAAAAAACCGCGGAAAGTGGCAATGGGTTGATCCGGGACCAAAATGATGACGCCATCCTTAACAACCATCATCAGTTTTTGTCCGGTTTTCAGGTGAATCTGATTTCGCGCTTCTTTGGGAATCACCACCTGATATTTTGAGGAAATCGTGACCGAGGTCATTGCCGGTACCTTTCTTACGTTTGCACCATCGATAAGAAGTCTATCTTACCTCCCTATTCCTGTCAAGATTTGCGCTACACATTACGTTAGGCGACCACGAGGGTCGCCCCTGCTAAAAGCATCATTACGCCACATGCTGAAAAGGTGCTTTTTAGAAGGGATAAAAACTAAAATTTCAGGAGGATCCCTACCGGGCAATGGTCGGAACCCGTAACTTCGGGCATGATGAAGGCGTCTTTCAGTTGCAATCTCAGGTCTTCGGAAATGTAAAAATAATCGATTCTCCAGCCTACGTTCCGGTCGCGAGCGCCGGTTTTTAGATCCCACCAGGTATAAAGATCCGCATCCCTGCGAAATTCCCGGAGCGTATCGACATATCCTTTCGAGAGAAATTTATCGATCCACGCGCGCTCAATCGGCAAAAATCCTGAAACATCCTCATTCTCTTTCGGACGCTTGAGATCAATCGGTTTGTGCGCCGTATTGACATCGCCCGTGATGACGAGCTTCTTTCCTTTTTTGCGGAGGCGTTCGAAATATTTGAGGGCTTCTTCATAAAAATCCATTTTGTACTGAAGCCGTTCGGCGCTTGCTTTCCCATTTGGGAAATAAATATTCAGTAAAGTAAATTCGGGAAATTCGGTTTCGACGACCCGTCCTTCTTCATCAAAACGGGGAATATCAAATCCGGTGCGCGTGGCAACCGGTTTCTGCCTGGTGAATGTGGCTACTCCGCTATACCCTTTGCGGATGGCGGCGCTCCAAAAAGTGTGATAGCCGGAAGGAGAAATTAATTCGGGACTGAGTTGTCCGGGATGGGCTTTGGTTTCCTGCACGCATAAAATATCGGGAGATTCATTTTGAAGCCAGTCAGGAAAACCTTTTTTCTGAACAGCGCGGATACCATTGACATTCCAGGATAACAGCTTGAGCACGAAAACCTCGTATTTTTACGCGGCGGATTGATATTGTATTTCGTACGTGTGCTCGGCAAACAAATGCGAGAGCCACTTATTCAAGTATTCTAAAGTCATCACATAAATTTGTCCGTGATTCAACTGGCGAGTGCGGCTCTGAAATTCCATACTTGCCGATCCTGCCAAAAGCGCTTGCCAGGCTGTATTGAAAAGCGCCGAGCAGACTTTTTCGCGATCGGCCTCCAAAAATCCAAGTGGCGCACCATTTCCAGCCTGCAATTTATCCGAAGCCAGCTTCACCATCCCGTCCAGCGAAGCGGCGCGCTCCAAAGTCTCAAGCGGCGCGATTAGCGTGTAATCTCCTTCGCGATTCTCGATATAATCCTTTAACTTGCCCCAGTCATTTGAACTTATCAATTTATTGGATAAAACATCCACGCGGTTTTTGTTTTCAGATTTTCCGCGCAAATGAGCAAATTCTGGATTGGATTTTAATTCCCTGTCCGGTACCAGAAATACAACATGCGTATTTTTTGTGTCCGCAAGAAAACGCCCGGCTTCGCGGACAAATTGTGCCGCCTGAGCGGGCGTATTAATCTGTACCAAAACCGTCCGCTCTCTCGAGCCCAAACTTGAGGCTTCCGTCGCCTGATTAAAAGCAGTTTTGACGGCCCACATGCCCAATTGTTGAATAAGCTCATTCGGCGGCTTACCCGGACCGCGCTTCACCCTATCCTCTTCTAGAAGGAGTTTTGTTTTCTCAACTGTTAACAAATAATAAATTGGCACCGGAATATTTCGAATAAAACTTTCAATGGCCAATTGTTGATCATACTCACCGTGGTTCGCGAAATAAACGAATAAAGCAGCCAACTCATCAGGCTCAAGCTTCAGATCAACATCTTCCTGACCCAACCACATCGTGTCGCATAGATTCTTTAATAATCCCGAAAAACCAGACCCGATAACCATAGTTACGACCGCCGCAACCGTGTCATATTTTTTCGCCTTTGCCAGATAAATGATAACGTTCCGCAACAAGTCGAGTTCGGAAATTCCGTCCGCTAATTGAGCAAACAGTTCCAAATTCAAATTTCCATCACGATGAGCCGCGGCTATCCGCTCACTGGCGCCTTTAATCAACAAATAATTCTCAACCATCTTGAACCAATAAGACAATTTATAGGATTCTAATTTTGGAAATTTCTGAATCCATTTACTGCCTTCCGGCCAGGCTTCACCGAAGGCATCCATAAGCGTCTTTTTCGAATCTTTATCCGAGAGATTCATCGTAAATTTTTGAGAGCCATTCCAAACATTTTTCAATAACACGGCCATTTTTTTCCGGCCGGCGCTCTCGAGCCTTTCCAGCAGCCACTCGCGCTGGCTTTCTTGAGTCTGCACTAAAAAGGAAAGGCCCTGCATAAACGCAAATAACCGAACAGCGAACAGATTGTGATAGGGTTGGCCGTCAGAATAAGTTTTTAAATAATTGCCATAAAGCACATCGACCAGTCCGGCCAATGCGGGGCCAGAGCGCGCAAATAAATCATAATCCAGCTTGATAATTGGCCGTCCATTCTCTTCCCCCAACACAACAGAACAATCCGGAACTTGAACATAACTGTAGGAATCCAAATTTTCCGGAAACATGCCGGGATATTTCGAATTATAATGATCAATCATGGTCTTAATTTGTGCTTCATGACGCGGACGATCGAACCAGGGGGAGTCGACATCTTTAAATTCCGCCAATTTCGTTCGCGCTTCCGGAGTTGCGGGAGGAATCAGCAAGGTTTTCCGGAAGAAAACCGGATCTTCAATTGGATTTTTTCCCAAACTCGCAGCTTTGGCCGCTCTAGCATGCAATTGTTTCAAATCTTCCACGACAGCACGATATTCGGCCAACGAGACCACTCCGCGCTCCTCACATTCAAGCGCCTTCTGATTCACCTCGGACCGCGCAGCATCCGATTCTCGATTCAGCACCGTCTCCTGCCGAATTGTGTTAGCGGTAAAGTCAGAGATTTTTCCGGAATTCTCGGAAAACTTCATGATGGAATCTTGATAAGCCTTTTCCGCGTTTTTCTCAGCACCAGAATATTTGGGTGAAAGAATCAGGTAGGAAATCCCTTCTTTTTTCAGCTGCTGCGTGACACCGGGCGTGTGAAAGCCGCCGGCGACAAAAATGGCGGATGGCTGTTTTCGAAGCGACTTTAATAAATTGGAGGCCAGGACGTGATCTCTTTTTCGGGCAAGGACATAAAAATCATTGGCGGGTTGAATCAAATCATCCAGAAAATTCTGATAACGTGGCCGCCAGTCTTTTTGTCCAGAAACAGCGCGGATTACGGATAAAAATTTACTCTCGCTGAACTTGTATTCACCCTCCCAATACTGATCCAGCTCGGCGCGCGTGGCTGACAGATTCGCCATTGCCTTCAATATTTCCAGACGGTCGAGCGCCAGGGTGATTTTCTGTTCCACGGCCTGCTGATACGAAACGTAACGCGCCCTCTTCTCCAGCTCTTTCAATTCCTCAAAAAAATCTTTGCATTTGATTTGATCAATTTCGCACTCGAAGGAAACTCGCTGGGTTTTATCCGTCATTTGCCGCTCACGTTTTTCGATTTCAAGAATGGCCCCGATACGCGGCAAATCCGAGAGCGTAATGCTTTTCTGCTCCAGAATCGTGGCCAGGCTCTTTATGTATGGAAGCAGCTCAAGCCGCTTTTCGGTATAGTCTTCCTCAAAATGAAACAACCGTTTAGCTTCATTGGAGGCTGCCTTCTCAAAACTTTTGATGAGCGCCTTCTCAAGTTCCTGGATCGCGTTCAAGTTATCCTGACGAACGCGAAGCGCATTCTGAAACAATTTCAAATTCCTGCGGTATAAACGGATATCTTCAGCGCCCCACAACTGAAACGGCGTTTTGGCGTTGACGCGCGCGTATTCAGCGCCCGAAAGCTTCAACTCTTCCAGAAATTTTTTAGACACCGCCTGTTTCAGTTTCTGATCCGGAAACCAGAATACTTTTTCGGTGTCAATCGGACCTTCGTTGCCTTCATAAGCCACAAAGTTCATGTCATAACGGGTTGAATAAAATTGAATGAGGTCGGAAATTTTTTCCTGAACATTCACCGAGGCGTGAATATCCTGAATGTAAATCACGAACTTTTTGCTGCTGTTTTTGGTTGAAATAAATGAGTCCTGGAGAGTCGCCAGCGCGGACGGCACTTCCATTTTAGAGGGTTCCTGAACGACAGGCTTGGATGCCAGCGTGGCCGGAGTAGCGGCAGGCGCGGCGGACCACGACCCCGTACTAAACGAAAACGTCAGACAAACAATTGCTGCAATTATCCTTAACCAGCTGGCAGATCGACGACGCACGTTCCTGTTGTGCCCCTTCTTAAACATGAGGATTTGTAATACGGGTGTAAATCGCCTTGATAAATAAGGCAAAGGATGTATACCCCATAACCGGGAAATTTGCAAATGAGGGAGAGGGAATTTACAGCGGGTTTAATCCAGATGGAAACCTATTTTACGGCGGTGTTTAGGTTTAGCGGGGTTCATTAGCTTGCGGATTGCGTCAAAAACAATCTTAAATTGAACATCATACTTGCCTTCGAGTTCAGCAATTTTTCGAGCTAACTCTTTATGATTCAATAACATTTTCCGCAGATTCACGAAGGCACGGACCACCTGAACACTGGCCTTTACCGCTACAGGGCTATTCAGAACATTGGCTGCCATTAAAGCTCCATGTTCGGTGAATGCATATGGAAGATAACGGCTACCGCCTCGGCCCTTTTTTGAGATCGCAAATTGCGATCTCAAAGCGCCAATTTCACCACTATACTTAAGGTGATCACAATTTGCGATCACCTCGGCTTTCTCTTCTTCTGTCAAACGAAACACAAAGTCTTCAGGAAACCTATCAATATTTCGCTTTACCGCTTCGTTTAACCTAAAGGTTTTTACATTAAAAATTCTTGCCAAATCAGCGTCCAATATTACCCGCTGTCCTCTAATCAGAAAAATTTTTAATTCAATAGCTTCTGGATACAGCAAATTAGCCATCTTCGCCTTCCTATTTAATATTCATAATTTTAATTAATATATTTAATTATATAAAATTAAATCCAAAGTGTCTAGCTGGAAGATTTATGAAAGTGATAAGAAAATTACGCCGCTTTTTTGGCGGCTTCTATAGCCTTATATTCAGAGGAGATACGGGCAATAAGTTTTTCCAGATTAATGACGATGAGCCCCTCGGGCGTCTGCTCAATCCCGAGACCTGCAAAATCGGAGAGGAGTTTTTTGCGAAGCTCCTCGTTTTCTTTGGGGATCTTGGCCAGCGTCACCGCAAAATCATTCAGCAAATTAACCATCGATTGGAAACGTTGGATAGCCGCCACGTCGCCCATAATTTTATTCTCGGCCGTTGAACGCTTTAACACCCCAACATTCACCGGCCCCACGAACACCCCCGAACCGCTGCCCGCGCGATCCGCCTGCTTGGCCGGACGATCGATATCGCTTTGCGGCAGGTTTTGGGGATAAGCCTGTTTTTTGATTTTTTGCATCAGCTCTTGATGCTCCAACGCCAATTTTGAGAAAAATTTGTTGATGGCATCGGTATCTTCGGCGTTGAAATGCAAAATCAATTTTCCCTTCGGCCCTAGATTTTGAAGCATCTCAGCGAAATGGGGTATATCCGCCGCAGCAGCTTTGAAGGTATCTCCATCTTCTTGCATCACCGCCGACGGCAAAAGCTCTCCCGCCGGATAACCTGCTAGCATTTTCTGATAATTTCCCGCGAGCTGCTCCATCGCAGCGTTCAGTATATCCTGATCCGGAGCCTGTTCGAAAAGAGCCGCGCCGAAATCGAACGCTTTCGCTTTCACCGCCGCCACTACCGCGCCGCCGGTTTTGACCGTCGCCAAAATCGCGTTCATCTGATCACGCATTTGAGTCAAATCCGCCCCTGTCGGCATTAAATCTTCAGAAACCCCGGCCTTTTGAAGTGCATCCCCAAAATCTTTGTCTGTTTTATATCCTCCCGGCACCTTAGCCAGTTCCGCGGCAATTTTATCAACCGGCAGATTGTTGAAATAGTCATCCACCTTGTTTCGCAAATCAAAGAAAAACTGTTCTCGCGCGGCCGCATCCGGCATTGCGCCGGCCAAAAATTTAGCAAAATCCGCCGCCGCGGGCGGAGCGAATTCTTTCCCCAACGCAAAATCCATCGCGTTTTCGACGGAACCCAGCGACGCCGCGCGGACGGGTATCTTAGCCAACAACGGCCTGACAATAGTCCCGTTGCTGGAACTGTCCGTAATTTGCACTTTATCATTCACAATCTGGATCTTCACATGCGTTCTGGATATCTGCTTCAGTTGATCCTGACTGATTCCCGTTTCCGTCAAAAGAGTTCCATTAACGCTCAAAGCACTCAAAGAAGGATTATCTCTCCTGGACTCCCTTCCGATACTCACTCCTCTGCCATTATAAATAGGTAACGATGTACCATCCGGAAGATCCAAAAATAAACCGCCCGGCGTATTCACAATCATAAAAACCGCGTTGGGAATATTTCCGAGCTGAATCTGAATTGGCCGCGAAACATCAAAAACTGCGGATTGCCCTTTAAGAATTGTTTCACCGGAGGGTATAGCTGCCTCCTTCAATTGCTGCCCGGCCTTTCGAAAAGCAAGAGAGATCTGCTCATACATCCGTTGAGTATGTTCATTATTCAAATTGTTATTCTCAGCAATCTTCTGATACACCATAAACACGTCGTTTTGAGCCGCATTAAATGCCGTATTCCGGTCACGCAAACTCGGTGATTGCGATATATTTTGAATATTTCTCACCGCGGCGACCACCGTCCGGACAAAATCAACGTACTGATCCGAAGGATTTAGGCCCGCAATTAATTTTTCCACCTCGTTCATATTAGCTTCCATAACATTCCCGCTCGTCAGAATTTTCACCGCGTTTGCCATTCCGGTATCAGCATCAGAGACTTTGCTATTTTTAATTTTCAAAATCGCGTCGACAATATAATTCACGTCTGGCATATACTCTTTGGTATTCAGCGGCCGGCCAAAATTATCGAACTCCCTCATCACATATTTGCCAATCTTAGGCTGTTTTTTTACAGCCTCTGTCACATCAGTAGAATCAATCGTGTCACGAACCAGTTTTTCAAAATCCTCAATATTGTAGTAAGCAAAAAAGGACAGAATCGCTTGCAATTTCCCGCCCCGGGTCTCGCGCGCGCCCTCACTCACGGGGGTTTCGTCGTAATACACATCCTCAATCGCTCCCAGCGACGCGGCGCGGACGGCGGGCCGCATTCCCTCTTCCCCCCTCATTCTCGCCCCTTCGCCTAATGATCTACCGGTAATGTTTAAATTCGGTAACGCACTTTGAAGCGCCTCCACGCCCCGGTCCGTCACTTGGGTGCCCCCCAAATTAAGCGTCGTCAAGCCCGCCATCCGGCTCAAAAACTCCGCGCCCCGGTCCGTCACTTGGGTGTTCCACAAATAAAGCGTCGTCAAGCCCGCCATCCGGCTCAACGCCTCCACGCCCCGGTCCGTCACTTGGGTGCGCCCCAAATCAAGCGTCGTCAAGCCCGCCATCCGGCTCAATGCCTCCACGCCCCGGTCCGTCACTTGGGTACCCCCCAAATTAAGCGTCGTCAAGCCCGCCATCCGGCTCAACGACTCTAGGCCCCGGTCCGTCACTCGGGTGC
>JACROU010000017.1 GCA_016214265.1 Candidatus Omnitrophota bacterium | reverse complement strand
CTGGATGCGGTGCGTAGGGAATTCCAAAATTTGAGAACCGGCCGGGCGAACACGGCTCTTGTTGAAGGAATCGAAGTGCTTTATTACGGGAACCCAACGCCCCTCAAGGGATTGGCCAATCTTTCAACCCCAGATCCAAAGAGTATTTTGATTCAACCGTGGGATATCAATGCTGTGGCTGAAATTGAGAAGGCAATTAAAAAATCAGAGCTTGGACTTAATCCTGTTGTGGATGGAAAAGTCATTCGTGTTCCCGTTCCGCCATTGACACAGGAAAGACGAAATGAATACTCCAAGCTAATCAAGAAGATCGCAGAAGAGGGAAGAGTTTCCGTGCGTAACGTACGTCATGAGGCGAATGAAGCGGTAAAACGTCTTGAGAAAGAGAAGTTGATTACAGAGGATGAGCTTCATTTAACACAAAAAGACGTGCAGAAAATGACGGACAAGTCTATCGAGTCGATCGATCAGCTGTTGGCGAAAAAAGAACAGGATATCCAAGAAGTTTGACAAGAGGCAGATTTTTCCATACAATCCGCGCTTTTCTACGAAGGGAAAATAGAACATGTACGCAATTATGGAAGTGAAAAATAAGCAGGTTAGAGTTGAGAAGGGCGGGCAAATTAGTGTGAACCTCCTTCAAGCTGAACCTGGAAAAGAAGTTGTTTTTGATAAAGTGCTTCTGGTTAATAAAGATGGAGCGCCTGTTGTAGGTCAGCCTACGGTTCCCAACGCGAAGGTGGTTTGTGAAGTTGTTCGGCATTTTCGCGGCGACAAAGTGGTGGCTTATAAGTTTCGCCGCAGGAAGAATTCTCAGATGAAAAAGGGGCACCGAACAGAACTTACTGAGCTTAAAGTTAAAGAGATCGTCGCATAAATTTAGATTAAAGAGGTTTTGTCATGGCACATAAAAAAGGTTTAGGTAGTACACAAAACGGGCGTGATTCAAATGCGCAGCGTCTAGGTGTGAAAGCTTACGGCGGGCAATTTGTTACTGCCGGCAGCATTATTATTCGTCAACGCGGTACTCGGTTTAAACCGGGTTTCTTTGTGAAGCGCGCCAATGATGATACTTTGTTTGCCCTGCGTGACGGTGTTGTGAGATTTCAAGAAAATCACAAAGTTCACATTATCCCAGCTAAGGGATAAATTTCGAAGTTTGTTGATTCTGACTAAGAAAGAGGCAAATTTCTTCAAAGGCTAAGAGGTTCCGGCTATCGGAGCTTTTTAGCCTTTTTTGTTTTGGGAAAATACTATGATATGTTTATAGATTCTGCAAAAATTAAGATCAAATCGGGTGATGGTGGAAAAGGTTGCGAAAGTTATTTTCGGCGAACCGACAAAAAAACTGTGCCTAATGGCGGTGACGGCGGTGACGGCGGTGATGTTATCATTCAGGCGGACCGGAATGAGTCTAGTCTTCAATTTTATTTATATCGTCCGATTTTTGAGGCGGCAAAAGGTGACGGAGGAAGCAGTAATCAGATGTCAGGAAAAAAAGGTGCTAGTCTTATTCTCAAAGTTCCCTGCGGCACTTCCATATATAATGCCTCTAACCAGTTTTTAATCCGGGATCTCTCGAATCATGGAGATCAAGTCATTGCAGCCAAAGGCGGACATGGTGGCGCTGGTAATGACCGCGTGCGCCTAGCCACAGCAGGCAAACCCGGTGAAGAGTTTGAAATATTTCTGGATTACACACTAGTTGCAGATATTTTTCTTGTTGGAACTCCTAATTCGGGGAAATCCGCTTTGTTAAGGGCGATTACAGGAAGTAAGGTAAAATCTGAAACCTACCCGTTTTCAACTCGAACACCGCAGTTGGGTACTTATGAAACTGAAAAATATGATCGACTGACGATTTGTGAATTGCCGGCTTTGGAGCGAGGCTAGTTTGAGGGGCGGGGACTGGGAAATAGATTTTTGAAACATTTGCGCCGGGCGAAATTGATATTTTTTGTCCTTGATCCTATTTCAGAATTTGCATCAAGTTTGCAAGAAGAGAAAGATATACTTGAAAATGAAATTACTCAGTTTGACAGTTCTTTCAATTTGATTCCGTGTTTTTATGTGATCAATAAGTCAGATTTGGAAGTTGAAAAAAAGAAATCGAAGAAGAAGCCATTTGGGGCATATAGTTACCTCGTTTCTAGCCGAACAGGAGATGGCATTTCTGGCTTAATGAAGCAGGCAGAGCGGTTGATTCGTGAGGCTCAGAATAAATCAAACAAGGGTTTTTGAGGCTTAACGTGAAGAGAATAGACATTCTAAAAAAAACAAATCGAATCGTAATAAAAATTGGTTCGAGCATACTCTGTGATTCAAAAGGCGGATTTTCGCGCGATGCTGTGATTGGAGTCTGTAAAGAAATCCTTTTTCTGTTGAAAGAAAAAAAAGAGGTGATTCTGGTCAGTTCCGGCGCCATTGCGTGCGGAATGGATATGATCCACGTGACGAAGCGCCCAAAAGAGCTTCCTTTGCTCCAGGCCTGTGCGGCAATCGGGCAGGGTAAGCTAATGAAAGTTTATGAGGATTTTTTTGTTAAGAAAAAATATCACACCGCTCAAATTCTTTTGACGCAGGATATTTTTTATGATCGGGGTCGGTACTTGAATACCCGGAACACATTCAATGCGCTGCTGGAACTGGGGGTGCTTCCGATCGTTAACGAAAATGATACGGTAGTTACCGATGAGATCCGGTTTGGCGACAATGACCGGCTTTCCTCTGCTGTAGCTCAAATTACTGGGGCTGATCTTTTGATCAATTTATCGAATGTCGGTGGGATGCTGGATTTTCAGAAAAAAGTTATTTCCGAAATCGGATCTGAAAGCGAGCTTGACAGCTTGAAGAATATGGTGTTTGAGTCCAAAGCTGAAAAGACTGTCGGCGGCATGAAGAGCAAACTGGACGCCGCGAAGATTTTGATGAGCTCGGGGATTCCGATGATTATCGCTGATGGAAAGGATTTCAGTATATTGCGGAAAATTTTTGACGGGAAAAATATTGGAACCCTGTTCATTCCTTTTAAACAAAAAGCCAGCTTCACTAAGACGTGGTTGATTTATTCCGCTTCGCCGAAGGGAAAGCTGATTCTGGATTCCGGAGCATTTGATGCTGTTCAGCACAAGGGAAAAAGTCTTTTGTCTGGAGGTATTAGTGCGTTGGAGGGGCATTTTAAAGCGGGAGATGCTGTCCGGGTTATGAATGAAAAAGGGTATGAATTCGCCCGCGGGTTAACCAATTATTCTCGTGAAGAATTAGACAAAATTCGTGGGAGGAAGAGTGCTGAAATCGAAGGCGTTCTGGGGTATAAATTTTATGACGAGGTTATTCATCGGGATAATTTAGTTCTTCTCAAAGATAGAGCAGGGGAACATGACCATTAAAAATGAGGTCAGACGGCTTGCTCAAAAGGCCAAATCCGCTGCTGAGGCAGTAGCGCTTCTTTCTGCCTCTCAGAAAAATAAAATTTTACTGTCCGTTGCCCGTGAAATTCGGAAGAAGAAAAATTTTATTATTGCAGAAAATAAAAAGGATTTAGCTTGTACACGGTCGGCCGGACTTTCGGGGGCGATGGTGGATCGTCTTACGTTGGATGCAGAGCGTATCGATGGAATCGCATCGGCAGTTGAAGATGTAGTGATGCTTAAAGATCCCATTGGAAGAATTATCGAGAAATGGAAAAGACCAAATGGCCTTTCCATTCAGAAAGTAACGGTTCCGCTGGGCGTCATTGTTATTATTTATGAATCACGTCCGAATGTGACATCAGAATGCGCCTCGCTTTGTTTAAAAAGCGGGAATAGCGTTATTTTGCGCGGAGGCCGTGAAGCCTTCCGTTCGAATAAGGCCATTGCGTCAATCTATCAACAGATTCTGAAATCTAACAAGATTCCTGTCGAGGCGGTTAGCTTGGTGGAAACTCCAGATAGAAGTATTATTGACGAGTTGGTTCAACTGGAGGGCTTAGTCAATCTCGTGATTCCGCGGGGCGGCGAAGCCTTGATACGCCGGGTTATGGAGAAATCCAGGGTTCCTGTGATTAAACATTACAAAGGAATTTGCCACGTCTATGTGGATCAAACCGCGGATACGAAGATGGCGGAAAATATAGTCATGAACGCGAAAGTTCAGCGGCCGGGGGTTTGTAATGCCATGGAGACGCTTTTGGTTCATAAAAAAATTGCACCGGTTTTGTTGCCGCATTTGGCCCAGAAACTGATAGAAAAGGGTGTGGAGCTTCGCGGAGATCTGGAGACTCAAAAATTGGTCTCTGGAATAAAAAGGGCCAATCAAAAAGATTGGGATACAGAATATCTGGATTTGATACTTTCAATCCGAGTGGTGGATGATACTTCGCAGGCAATCAAGCATATCCAGGAGCACGGTTCTGGTCATACGGATGCGATTGTGACTCGGAGTAAAAAGGCGGCAGAAGAATTCGTGAAGAAAGTGGATTCTTCCTCCGTGATGGTGAATGCCTCGACAAGATTTGCGGATGGTAATCAATATGGTTTCGGCGCAGAGATCGGTATTTCAACAGATAAAGTTCATGCGAGGGGACCGATGGGGCTTGAAGGACTGACTTCTTACAAATATATTGTGCGTGGTAAAGGGCAAGTTCGCACGTGAAATTTCGTAAGCGTGAAATTCGAATCGGTATTTTGGGAGGTACTTTTGATCCGGTTCATAATGCCCATTTGAAGTTGGCGCGGGCAGCTCATAGAGTTCTTAAGCTCGATCAGTTAATTTTTGTTCCTGCCAATATTTCTCCATTTAAAAGAAATCAGAGAGTTGCATCGGCTCGGGATCGGCTCAAGATGCTAAAAATTGCTTTAAAGAATTTTCCGTGGGCCAGGATTTCTGATGTGGAGATGAAAAGAAAAGGGATTTCTTATTCCATAAGAACTATGCGATATTTTCGAAAGAAGTTGGGCAAAGAAGCGCGACTGTTCATTGTGCTGGGGGCAGATGCTTTCGAAACTTTTCCGAAATGGAAAGATGCTAAAAAGATATTACAACTAGCCCAAATTGCCATGGCTGCCCGGCCAGGATTTATGGGGAAGTTGTTTGAACTATCATATATTCCGATTCCCATGAAAAAAATGGCTATTTCTTCCTCGGAAATTCGAAAACGCTTGTCTACCAGTGAGACGGGGAGTAGATATGTGGAGGAGGTACCAGTACCCCCTGCGGTACTGAGGTATATTTTAAAAAAAGAAATTTATTCATAACCGCTTGACATCATAAGAACTTCTGTTAATATTTGGGTTTTACCTAACAGGGAATTTCTGTCTCATTCTAGTTTTTCAAGTAGTTTTACTAACAATTGCAATTTTCATGACTGAAAAAAAATATCCTGAGCTACTCGCTTAGCCTTCGCTGCTGTAGCTCAGTTGGTAGAGCACTTCCTTGGTAAGGAAGAGGTCATCGGTTCAATCCCGATCAGCAGCTCCAGTTGTAAGAAGTTATTTGAATCTATTTTTTTTGTTTTTCCCAAATTAAGGAGGATGGACATGGGCAAGGAAAAATTTGAGAGAACAAAGCCGCACGTAAATATCGGAACGATCGGACACGTGGATCATGGGAAGACGACGTTGACGGCTGCGATCACGCAAGTGTTATCGAAGAAGGGATTGGCG
>JACROU010000084.1 GCA_016214265.1 Candidatus Omnitrophota bacterium | reverse complement strand
AATTTTGTTTCCAACCAGTCGCCAGCGAAGAATTCTCTGCTGGCAAAAGATCCGCGCCTCTTTTTTGAGGTTCTGGTGACGGCAGGGGAGCGTTACGGATTTTCATTTCGATCTTTTACCGAGCTTCCGCGCATCGTGCGTTATTTGATTCTTCAAAAAGAAATCAGCGGTTCAGAAATAATGACCGAGATTTTTGATTTGGAACACGAAGTCGGCCGCGTTTTGGTTGAAACCCGCTGCGAACGTGACCTGTATCAAATCGATGAGGCATTTCGCCATCTTAACCGGCTGTTTCACCTCGCGATTGAGCGGGAGGAGTGGACCCGGATCCGCCGGAATCAAAACACGTGGAGCCCCGCGGCGCTTTATCCCCGCATTCAAAAATTAGAGCAGGAAATTTTTCAAAATCCAAAATCGCTTCGTCCGATCAGCGGTGCCATGCTGGCGCACGCGCTTAATTTTTATGATCTTGCCTATCAGCGCGAAGAGGCTCTGGTCCAAAATTCACTCGCGCAAATGAAAACACTGGCGGCCTCAAAAGCGGTGCTGATCACCGGCGGATTTCACTCCGACGGCATCCGCGCAAAACTGAAACGTGCGGGCTTAGGTTATCTCGCCATTCGCCCCAATGTGATGGAGTTGGGAGAAGAAAGCCGCTATTTGGAAGTGATGCTGGGAACCAGAAAAATAATGCCGTCACGACCAAAAACGCACACGCTGGCTGTGCCGGCGCGGTTAGTTCAGGGGCAGAGCGATTTGGCGCCGATGATTCTCCGCACGCTTTTGGATTCCTCACCTGAGATTGCCGAGTCTTCCTTATTTCGATCCAATCCCGGACGTTTTGTCGAAGGCCTTCAAGCACGTCTTCAGAGGTTGCGTGATAAAGGTGTTTTCAACTTTAGCCCGCAGATGTTTGATGTTGCTTTAGCCCGGGCCGCTTCACTCGGGGCCGATGGGGGCGATGATTTTGAGATAAAGGGGGACCCCGGCGCGGATAAATTTTCTCAAAAGCAAAAGCCCCCCAAAAACGATTTGGCAGAGTTTAGTGTTAAAAATATTGCGATGTGGGGATGGAAAGAGGCCAATCTTCCTACCGCTGCAGTTTGGGCGAAAAGATTGAGGAGAATCAAACCCGAGATGCATGTTTATGATTGGCAGGAGAATTTGCTGGCGGTTAAGAAGAAAAACGGAGAACCCTATCGTCAAGATTGGATTCGAGAAGGAATTGACGCAGGAGTTATTAAGATGAATTCTTTCGATGATATCTCGAACGAAACTGTTAAAAAATTAATTCCCAAATCAGATGTTGCCGCCCTTATCAAAGATGTTCCCGAAGACAAAATATTTAAGAAGTTGCAGTTTGTGGCCGCCCAACGGCTTGTGCTGGAAAAACACTCGATCATTATGCTGGATGCGGGTTTTTATCTTGAAAACGAATCGAAACACAATCGTATTTCGACGAGTGTTAGTGAAGGGTTCGGGACTGCCCTAAAGGCGCTTCGGCAGAAAGAGCAGCGATTGGGCTTGAAACCCGCCTTCAAGATATTTGTTATTCGTGGTTTTGTGCCGGATGGCGAGACTGACAGATTTATGGCACAAGTTTTTAAGCATAGCGAGCAGGACACAAATTTCGCAGTGCTTTACGCGCCGGAATTGCTGCGCATCGGGAATCAAATGGAAGACATGGAAAAACATCAGGTGATTATTGGACATGCTAATCTGGAGCTTCTGCCTTTGGGTACCGGCAAAGCCAAGAGCAAGAAATTAAGAAAATTAAGGAGGTCCCAGACAAAAGCGGTGAAAGATTTGAAAAAATTACTTGCCCCCCCCCATTTGCCTTCCGAAAAAGTTCTGGAAAGCACGGCCATCAATGCCGAACTTGCTGTGCAAGTGGTAAAACTTTATTCCGCTTTAAAACGCGCTTTTATGGATACCGTGGGTCAGGTCGTGGACCGATTAGGGGGGAATCTGAATGTGGTTCTCTGGGGCGCTGCTTCGGACCGAAGAATTGGCTCAGCCTATATGTTTCCTTCGGCGATTGGATTCGGAGGAAAACTGGCTGCCTATGTCAGTGATATGGTTTGTAAGGCGGGAGAGAGCTCTAAAGATTTGGTGGCGCGGCTTGCTCGCGAAATTAAGGAATCAAACTGGATTCAAAAAATCTGGTTCCAGAAAAAAATGGAGGAGATTTTAAAAACCTTTCCCTCGCTGCCGTCTTCCAATCAACTGAAGGTATCGTTAATCGGAGTGGCCTTTAAGGGAAATACAGGAAGTGTTCTGGCTTCTCCTGTTAAGGACTTGATTGTCAAGCTGGTGCGGTCCGGCGTCGGAAAAATTTATATTTATGAACCCCATGCCCGGGAAGAATTTGAACTGTGGGTCAAAGAAATGCGCTCTGAAAGAAACGCAGACAATGTTCTTCGAGCCGCGTTTAATAATCCCTTTTATGAGTTTCCGGTTCCCGCGAAGGAAAATCCGTTAGAAAAAGATGTTTTGAAAGAGGTTATTTCTCGTGGAAACATGACGATTATCGCCACCGATCATGATGAGGTAAAAAAATATTTAACTCCCCGTTTGATGGCAGAGGCTATTAAAAAGCAAGAAAACCCTCATCCGATTATCGATGCGAGAAATATTTGGGGATTGCAGCCAGATGGCACAGAAAGGACCCCCTTGAAAGAGGTGGCGGAGGCGGGGCTTTATTATTTTAGTTTTGGCCGTGCTTCTGTGGAGCCGGGAGCGGTGAATTTTCAGGAACAGATCAAAGTTCCTTACAATCAAGACGCTCCCTTTAAAAAAGTGGCAGGTTTCGGGACAGGTTATGTGGGTCAAATTGCGGGCACCTTTTTCGCCGATATCGGTCATGAGGTTACTTTTCTCGACGCGGACAAGAATAAAATTGAGGGATTGAATGCTACGCCCGTTGTAACTATTCACGAAGAAGGATTGGAAGAAATCATTCTCTTTCATCGGGATAAAACCAAACGTTTAAAATTCCAATATTCCCCCGCGAACACGGATGATTTTTTAAAAAGTCCTGCGGCTGATGTCGTCCGCAATGCGGATGTGATTTATGTCGCTGTGGGAACTCCGGAAAGCAAAAACGAGGAGGCGGATTTAAAATTTATTCTGGGTGTCACTCAAAATATCGGCGCGGCTTTAAAAGAGGCAAAGGACAAGGCCGACGCTGTCGGAGAGTCTTTTTCTCCAAAAGTCATTGTGGTGAAATCGACAGTTGAATCCAATGCCTTTGCGGAAATGAGCAAACTTCTCAAAGAAAAATTTGGTCTGATCGATGGTAAGGATATTCATATTGCGAGCAATCCGGAATTTTTGAAAGAAGGAAAAGCGGTAGAGGATATGCAGAATCCGGATCGCACGGTGCTGGGGGTCGAGTCGGAATTTGCTGCCCGAGTGTCTATGGAACTGTACTTGCCTTTTCTTAAAAAGCTTGAAACGGAGCCGGAAAAACAAAAAAGAAAATCAAAGGGACTTTCTGATCATCTCATGATTATGACTGATCGCGTCACTTCCTCCACAATCAAATATGTTTCCAACGGCTTTTTGAACGCGAGTATCTCATTCGCTAATGTGATGGCTCATTATGTGGCGGGAAAAGGCGGCTCTTGGGAATTTATCAAACGGGTGATCAAAAATCATTTTGGTTCCAATGCCCTGTTCCTCAATCCGGGATGCGGTATCGGCGGGTCCTGCTTTCCGAAGGATTCCAAGGCACTTAGAAAATTGGCGAAGCGATTTGGAATTGAATTTCCGGTCATGGATTTCACCATTGATGTCAATGCCATTGCTCCTAAAACTGTGGTCTCAAGAATCGTGGAACAGTTCAGCAATGCTGCGGGCAATCAAAGGGGCGGAATGAAAACCAAAGAGGAAGTAAAACAACCTTTGCTGGGTTTTCAAATTGGTCTTTTGGGGGTGGCGTTTAAAGACGGAACGGATGACGTGCGTGAAACCCCGACACTCCCGATTCTCCTGGGGCTTTTAGATCAAGGGGCGGTTGTGTCCATACACGATCCCTTGCCGAAGGCCGTGTCTAATTTTATTAAAGATCTAGCCCGTCATCCGAAGACAGTGGAATTGCTGCAAGAAAAATTTCCTTTAATGAATGAATTCGTCAAGCGGGATTCCGAAGAATCTTTGCTTAAAGTGATTGATACCGCTTATGACGGACGTGTTCGATTTGCTAAAACAGCGGAAGAGGCGGCTCAGGGCAGCGCTCTGGTGGCGATTCTCACAGATTGGTCATTTTACAAAAATAAACTGGATCCATCGAAACTCATTGAGAAGATGATTCCGAAAAGAGTCATCAATACCAAAAAAGGGACCAGAAAAGTTTCCGTTATTTTTGACACACGAAATTTGTGGGTTACTAATGCGTCAAAAATGGAGCAACTTCAGAATAAAAACGTGCTTGTTATGGGAACGGGTGAGGGGGACCAGTTGTTCGTCAGTGCGCAAGCAGCAAGTTTAGGATATTCCGTCAGCGAGTTCGCGAGAAGTTTGGTGGAGGAGTGGACACGCGCGCAAGCGATTGACAAGAATGAATTGGTGAACACGATTTTCAGTAAGCCCGCAACTATTAGTCCGGACGCGCGGGAGACGGCGATCAGGATTTTCTCGAAATCTTCAAATACGCTTCAGGGTGAGCTGATTGTGCCGGTGGAACCGCAGTCGTCCAAAACGATGCGTGAGTTGCTCGTGCCCGTCGCGTTCGCGCTTCGTGGGGATGCCAAAAAGCATGTGACGATTGTGTATTCGAGTACCGCGGTGAAAACCGACGTCAAAACTATTTTGGCAGAATTGAAAGTTACTCCCGATGCGATTCGCGATTTTGTCCATTTCAAAAATTCCCGGACACCGCTGGAAACCTATCTGATCGGTCGTACGGCGAAATTCGGCGAGGGCCGAGTGGTTCTGATCGGAGACAGCGCGCTTCTGGAACAGGTCGCGGTGGCGGGAGTCCGGAAAATTTCGCGCGACCAGGTGCGTACTCCAAGCGCTACTGAAAATGTGAAAGACCGAGATCGTCTTGTCGCGCAAATTGCCGCGATTGATTTGGGACTCGATTTGCTGGCCTCTACCGTGACGAATCCGCATCCGGACAAACTGGATCAAAATGGTTCGATGTTCCTCATGAAAGAAAGCTTCCTATCCGAGTTTGTCGGCCGCTGGCTGGCCGAGCTGCACGCCCAGATGGCCATCCTCATCGCCGCGTAGTTCCTGTCATTCCGGGTTTGACCCGGAATCCAGTGTCTTTTTATCTCAGTGTATTAGGTGCCAGGTTCATGAACCTGGCACCTAATTTCTGGATTCCCGCTTTCGCGGGAATGACAAAATGATATAATCCCCACTTCTTTTTGAAAGGACTTCTCATAAAATGGAAACCACGACTCCTATGAAACTCGATCAAATTCTTGAAACAAAATTGAATGGATTAAAAAGCGGCGAGTATTGGGTCGCTGATGCGGCTCTGCTAGGTCGCGAGATCGGCGAAACGATTACCGGTGAAACGCTCGAAGAGCGCCTTGGCGTTTACGTGAAAGCGCATCCGGGATATCAGCTTCTGGCGCACAATCAAAAAGTGATTACGGTGAAATCATTAGCCGAGCTCGTCGCGAGTATTGAAGACGGCTACAAGAAAAACGAGAAAGATCAAAGTTTGCCGCTTCGCGCGATGACCGACGCTTCCGGAAAAGTGCCGGGCGGACTCGCGGTTTCCAGCGCGCCGCAAACGGTTGAGATTGGTATGAACATCCGTCAGGACCGCCAGCGCTTGGTGAAAGAAAAGCTTCTCGCGTCTCCGGCCGCCGGAAAAATGATTTATATTTCTCCGCAGCCGCATGTGAACTCCCAAAAACCCGACAGTTACTGGATTACGCCGCTTCGTGTGCCGCGGGTGCTCGCGGATGTGCTCGACGAAAACGGAATTGCGCTTACGATTGTGACGGATCGCCAGAAAGAAACGATTCTGAACGAAATTTTCCGCGGCGGCCGTTCCCGCACCGACAAATTCAAAAAAGAAACCTTTATCAATCACGACTTGCCGCTCAATCCTAAAACCGGAAAAAAACTTCGCGACTCCGAGTTTTATCTGGCGCCGCGTCTTTCGTCCGACCTCGTGGGACAGTCGACCGCGGAGGCGATCGAGACGGCCGCGCCGGGCAGTGTCGTCGTGGCGAATGTGTCAAATATGGATTTGATGGGTCACGCGATTAAAGAAAAAAATCCGAAGCCGGGCGACGAATTCTGGAATGCCGGTATCGAAGGTGTTCACGCGGCGGATGATCAGATCGGCCGTTTGATTGAGGCCGTACAAAAGAAAAAAGGCTGGCTCCTCGTCAGTTCCGATCACGGCATGCTCGAAGATTTGAAAGTGCCGGGCCACACGCGCACTCCGGTTCCGCTCTATATCGTCGACTTTTCTTCCGGTTCGGCCGTGAAGCCGAAAGTCCTGAAGGTGGAAGGCACGCAGGATGAAGTGGCGCCGGCTATTTTACAAATTCTTGGGCTCGCGGTTCCGAAAGAAATGACCGGTAAGCCCTTGCTCGACCAGGTGAAGGGCGACAAAAATCAAGTGGTTGCCTACATCGTGCTCGACGGCTACGCCGAAGGCGACGCGAAATACGAATGGAATTTGGTCGAGCGCGCGCGTGAAAAAGGCTTCATGAAAAATCTGGATTATTTGGCGAAGGTTGGCGCGGTGATCAGTCACGAGGCCTCAGGGCTTCGCGCGGGTGTTCGCGGCGGCGAGGAAGATTTCGGTACCGGTAAGCGGATTTCCCGCGAGGAGTTTATCGCGATTATCGAAAAAAATCCGGGCATCAAAAATTTGCTGGTTTACGATTACACCTATCAAGTGCTGCGTGGCAAAAAGCAGGAAGTGCTTTCCGTCCAGGGCGACCGGAATCGTTTGGTTCGGGAAGCGAAAGAAAATCCGTTCCGGCCGATTTGGCGTACGTGGATGGTTCTGCGTTTCAATCGGAAGCGCTCGGCCGCGCGCTCAAAGTGGCGAAAACCAACGGTTTCGTGAACATGGATTTTATTCTGCAAGAAGCCGCGATTCACGCCTCGCAGCGCCAGTTGTATTATCTGATGAATTTTTTCCTGAAAAACGGCGTATCCAAATTTTATTTCGATATCGCGTTCGACGGACGCGACGAAGAAAATGGCGAAGGGCTTCGCCGGCTCAAAACGCTTCTGGATGCGGTGACATATTTCGAATGGATTTACGCGCGTCCGGTGGAGGTCGTCATCCGCCGCGTCGAAGGCCGCGAGCGCATGTATCAGCGCGCGAAGGATCAGGAAGACGTGATCCGGAACTCGGCCAATTATCTTTTGTTTGGCCCGTACGCTGTAATTTATAGAAGTTAGGAGATAGGACTTAGAAAAACTGCCTAACGCCTATCTCCTTCCTTTTTAATCTGCGCTTGAAGCAAAAAATCCACATATTCGTTCGTTTTACGCAAACCCTCCTCATTCAAGCGCGATATTTTCTGAATGCAGCGTTCAAACTCATTCGTCCCGCCCGAGAGAATCTCGATAGGGGTAATCTCCAACCCATTTGCGATCGCATGAAGCAAATGGACGGACACATTCCGGGCACCTCGTTCAATGTGGCTGATAAAACTGGCTTCTTTGCCAATCAGCTCAGCCAGCTTTTTCTGGGTCAGCTGCTTTTGCCTTCTTAAAGTTCTTATTCTTTCACCTAAATTCATAGCCTCACATCCTTTATAAATATAAGTCCTATTAAAAGGATAAGCCATAAATTGACTATATGTCAATTTTTATTCAATTATAGACCGATAACCCTATCTATTTTTGACAATAAGTCAAGTAGGTGCTAGCATTTTAGAGGGAACGGGAAAGTAGGTAATAAGAGCCCGTTTAGTCAAAAAGGGGGGTGAGTTAGATGAATTTCGATCATAGCTTGATAACCGGTATGTTTCTGGGGCTTACCATTGGTCTTTGGTATACCGCATCACTTACCGCTTATCTGCCTTTCTTCGTGATCGGAGCGGTAGTCCTGCTCATTCGCTATATCCATGCGAAATAAGTGGTTATAGCGTTTCGAAGTCATTCAAGGGATTGAAAAATTGAAATAGGGATATTTGTTGAACAAGTGCGGCCTTTTCTGGCTGCAAGGGGGGTGAAGCATGATGAAGTTTGACCATGCCCTGCTGACGGGGCTGTTCCTCGGAGCGACCATCGGTCTTCATTTTGCCGATAAGCTAGTAGCTTATATGCCGTTCTTTCTTTTGGCGGCGGTGGTTTATTTGATGGGGTACATGCACCACAGCAAATAAAAAAAGGGAAAGTTTATAAAAAGCCCCGGGGCTTTTGTATTGATTTCCCAAAGCAACAAAACTAGACTACCTATTCGCTTACCTATCGTAAGACGGAAAACTTATCCTCTAAAAATTTTTAAATTTAATCGTGAGTCAATTGTGAACAATTCCTTAAAAGTGACAACTTATTCTGATGGCGGCGCTCGCGGAAACCCCGGTCCGGCGGCCTGCGGCATGCTTGTTATCGGAGAGCGCGGGGAAGTCGTGGCAGAGTTCAAAGATTATTTAGGTCTGACTACCAATAATGTAGCGGAATATTGCGGTATTCTGGGATGTTTGAAATTGGCTCACAAGGCAGGCGCGCAAGAAGTGGACGCGTATTTGGACAGCGAGCTGGTTGTGCGCCAGCTGACTGGGGTTTATCGAATCCGCGAAGAGCATTTGCGTAAACTTTACGATCAAGTCAAAAAAGAAGAGAAGAATTTTCTCAAAGTTACGTACAATCATGTGCCCCGGACTCATCCCCGGATTAAACACGTGGACAAGCTGGTAAACCAGGCGCTCGATGAGGTTCCTGGAACCTAAGTGCCACCTTGATTGAGGAGGGTAAAGGATGAAATGGATCGCAATTATTTTGATCGGTGTTGCTGCCGGCGTATTGAGCGGTTTACTCGGAATTGGCGGGGGGACCGTATTGGTGCCTCTCTTCCTTTACATTATGAAGATGGATATTCATACCGCGACAGGAACGTCGCTGGCGGTGATTATTCCCACCACGATTATCGGAGCTCTGTCGCACCATTTTGCCGGACAAGTGGATTGGAAAGCGGCGCTGATTGTGGCGATCCTGGCGGCCATCGGCGTTTATGCCGGCGTGAAGCTGAATGTGATGATGCCTCCGCAGATGTTGCAGAAAGTATTCGCGGTCTTTTTATTTTTCATCGCTGTTCAACTATTTTTCTTTCATAAGTGAGTGATTTTGTGTCTGATTCCACCCCCCCTGAAATGCCATCGAATATTCCTTCCCGATTAAATACAGTATACCGCCTTTTTCTTATTCCTCTTGCGATCGTTGTTGTGTCCGTCGGCCTGTTTTACGCTTTTGGGCGCCTCACGTTTGAGACCAAGAAGCCGGACGATTACCTTTACGAAATCAAAACTGCCGGCGAAGCCAAAAAATGGCAAGCTGCTTACAGTCTGGCCGGTATGTTAGTCACAGAAAAAAATATTCCGGATGACGTCAAAAAAGAATACACCAAACAAATTATTCCATTGGTGGAAAATAAAAACCGGTACAGCGTTCATGTGCGGACTTATTTGCTCCTGGCCCTCGGTTATCTAAAACAAAAAGAATCGGTGAGCGTTTTGCTATCCGAATTGAAAGATTCCGAAGAAGATATTGTGCTCTACAGTGTGTGGGCACTGGCCGTAATCGGAGACACGGCCGCTCTCGAAAAAATCACTCCGCTTGTGGATGATACGCGGCCGGCTATCCGGAAAATTTCCGCATTTGCGTTAGGAACTTTTGGGGATCAAAAGGCAGTGCCCGCTTTGCAAAAAATATTAAAAGATCCGGTCCCTGATGTTTCGTGGAATGCCGCATTGTCACTGGCCGCGCTCGGAGATTCCAGTGGCAGCGCTGTTCTTGAACGGCTTCTTGACCGGAATTATTTGAATACATTTGCGAAATTATCCGAGAAAGAGAAAGAAGGCATTCTGCTGAACGTGATCAAGTCAATCAGCAAAATTGGGTTGAAAGAGGCCCGTCCGAAATTAGAGGAACTTTCAAAAAAGGATTCCAGCTTGAAAGTTCGTCAGGCTGCGTTAGAGGGGCTAGGCGCATTAGTTTAAGTGGACGTTAACCTCCACTTTTTCCTTGTGAAATTTTAACGTTGGAATAAAATGCTCCGAATTGCCAGGACCAGATTTTGAAAATCAAGGCCTGGTTTTAGAACATAAAGGTTCGTTATGTCCGAAGAACAAAAACCGCCAACAACTCCGACTCCGCCGCCACCCGCGCCGGCTCCCACATCGCTGCCGGTTCAACCCACTATGACCCGCCGGAAATTTTTATCATGGTTCGCGCTTGGATGGATAGCGTTTTCTGCGGCGATGGCCGGATTTCTAACTTCGATCGTGCGATTTCTTTTCCCTAATGTTCTTTTTGAGCCGCCTATGACGTTTAAGGCCGGGCTTCCCTCCGAATACCAGGTGGGTAAAGTGGATGAACGTTTCAAAATAAAATACGGCGTTTGGATTGTCCGGAGCGCCGATGGAATTTTTGCGCTGTCGACTGTTTGCACACATTTGGGCTGCACGCCGAACTGGCTCGACGCTGAGAAAAAATTCAAATGTCCCTGTCACGGAAGCGGTTTCCGCATGTCGGGTATTAATTTCGAAGGTCCCGCGCCGCGTCCGCTTGAGCGTTTCAAAATTGAACTGGCGGATGACGGACAAGTTTTGATTGATAAAAGCAAAAGTTTTCATCAGGAGAAAGGCGAATGGAGCGATCCGCTCTCTATTCTGAAAGTTTGATATGGCTTATCAAGTAGACAAAAAATCGTGGTGGGAAGAATTTAAGCAATCGCAGTTTTGGAAATCAATTTTCCGTCACGGTGCGCCGACGGACAAACGTAATCAATCGCTCGTCATTCTCTCCAACGTTTTTCTTCATCTGCATCCGGTTACTGCGCGTAAATCCGGCATTCGCATCAGTTACACATGGTGCATGGGCGGACTTGCGTTTTTTATCTTTCTGGTCGAAGTGATTACCGGTGTTCTTCTGATGTTTTATTACCGGCCGACGGCGGAATACGCGTTTAACGATATTATGGCGCTTCGCGATCATGTTCCCCTCGGCATCATGCGTGAGATTCATCGCTGGGGCGCGCACGCAATGGTGATTACGGTTTGGATTCACATGTTTCGCGTGTTTATGACCGGCTCTTACAAGCCGCCGCGCGAATTTAATTGGAATGTCGGTGTGGTTCTTCTGGTGCTGACATTGCTCCTCAGTTTTACCGGATATTTGCTTCCGTGGGATCAACTGGCGATGTGGGCAATTACCGTTGGATCGAACATGGCCCGCGCGACGCCGTTTCTGGGGCACGAGGGTCCGGGCGCTTCCTTGTTAAAGGTAGGCGAGGTCAGTTTAGTGCATTCCGGTGACGACGTTCGTTTCGCGCTTTTGGGCGGGCGCTTTGTTGGCGCACCGGCACTTCTCAGATTTTATGTGCTTCATTGCGTGTTTATTCCTTTGGCCGCGGCTGTATTGATGGCCATTCATTTCTGGCGCATTCGTAAAGATGGCGGCATTTCTTCACCGGTTTAATCAATAGGTTTGGCATGGACGCTTTCAAACAATTCGTAAATAATATTTCCTCACCTCAGGTTTTGGTTACGCTGGCCATTATCTTTTTCTTCGTCTATCTGAAATTCGTTCGCTTTTTCACGCGTACACCCGTTTTTCTCGCGATGCTCGGACTTTTTCTGGCATTTTGCGGTGTAAGTTTGACGGATGAGCATTTCCGCTCGGTGGTGACGATGCCGGATAATGTGCCGATTGTCGGCATGATTTTCCTGATCATTTTCTTCACGTGGCTCTCGCTTCGAAAAGCCGTCGATAATGATATACGGATGGAGCGGGGCGAGCCCACCTTTGAAGCGTCGGAATCGAAAGACAAACTTTATACTTGGCCGCATCTGGTTTATATCGAACTCTTATGTATGATCATTGCCACGATTGTTCTGGTGGTTTGGGCCATTTATTTAAAAGCGCCGCTGGAAGCGCCAGCCAATCCTACTGTGTCGCCCAATCCGTCGAAAGCGCCGTGGTATTTTCTCGGACTTCAGGAAATGCTGGTTTATTTTGATCCTTGGATCGCGGGCGTGCTGCTTCCCAGCATGATTATTATCGGATTGATGGCGATTCCCTACATCGACCGTAATCCCAAGGGAAGCGGTTATTTTAGTTTTAAAGAGCGCAAATGGATTATCACCGGATTTTTATTTGGGTTTTTGATTCTCTGGATTTTCCTGATTATTCTGGGAACGTTCCTGCGCGGACCGAACTGGAATTTTTTCGGTCCTTACGAATTCTGGGATGTCCACAAAGTAGTGCCGCTCGTGAACGTGAATTTGTCCGAGCTCATTTGGGTGAAGTGGCTGGGCGCGGGACTTCCGAAATTCTTTCTTCAGCGCGAAATTTTTGGTTTGGTGATGCTCGCGCTTTATTTTGGTGTAATGCCGCTTGTGCTGGCCAAAACTGTTTTTCGAAAGCTTTACATGGAAATGGGAATGATCCGCTACAGCCTGTTCATTATTTTCTTGCTGGTGCTGATAGCGCTTCCCGTGAAAATGTATTTAAGATGGATGTTTAATTTAAAATATATCGTCGCAGTGCCGGAATATTTCTTCAATATTTAATATGGCTAAACCCTCTGACAAAGATTCTATCTACGATACAAAAAAACTCTCCGTTATTTTCGGAATCATCAGTGTCATTCTGTTCGGAGTCATCGTCTGGATGGTCATTGATGACCATGCCCGCGAGTGGAAAAAATATCAGCGCTCGTTTGAGAAATTGCAGTTTGCCAAAGCCCAGGAAGAATTAAAATCTGCCTCCGGAAAAATCAACGCCAAAGAATTCGACAAACTCAAAGCAGATCTGGCCAAGATGGACAAGGATCTCGCCGCAAAAAACAAGAATCTTGCTGCGAAGTTAAAAAAACAATCTGAGCTGGCCAACCGGGTCGGACAAGTCGCCCAGCAGCTACAGGTCGAGCGTTCTTATCTGGATACCGTCCGTTACGCGTACGAAACGGCCGCGACGTCGGATGAAGAGCATTTGGTCCAGATGAAAAATTCCGCGGAAGAGAAAAAAAATAAACTCAAAAAAGAACTGAGCGAATGGCAGAATAAAGTATCGAAAAATCAAAGCCGGCTGGATGAGCTCGCACGCGAGAAGGAGCAGCTTGATGCCGAGGTTTTGTCGTTCGCGAAAGAGCGCGGTGAGCTTGAGGCGAAAATTACCGCCATGACTCAGGATCAGAAGAGGACGAAGAAAAAGCTTGATGCGCTCGCGCCCGGTTTCTTTAACGCTTTTCGCAACAGCGCCATTTTTGATTTTATGGCGCCAACGTACAAAGTGCATCAACTCGTGATGGAGGATTTGTTCGACGATTATAATTTCGTCCGCGTCCCCAAGGTTGACCGATGCACCACGTGTCACACGGCGATCGACACCAAAGGCTTCGAAAACGCGCCCCAGCCTTTCCGCACACATCCCAATCTGGATCTTTATCTGGGTTCCAATTCGCCGCATCCGATCGAAAAAACTGGGTGTACCGTCTGTCATGGCGGTAACGGACAGGCGCTTACGTTCTATCACACGGGACACACGCCGAGCTCAGGCAAGCAGGCTGAAGAATGGGAGAAAAAATATCGCTGGCATCCGCTTCACGATTGGGATGATCCGATGTTGGCGATGAACAATATTCAATCTTCCTGTGTCAAATGTCATCAGGGCGTGATGGAAATTCCCCAAGCGCCAAAATGGAATCAAGGCCGAAAAATAGTGGAGCAAATGGGCTGCTGGGGCTGTCACAAAATTCATGGTATCGAAGGCATTCGAAAAGTTGGGCCTGATCTTACAAATATTCGCGGCAAAGTAGATCCAGCATGGGTTTTTAAGTGGATTAAAGAGCCGAAAAGTTTTCGTCCGGACACCAATATGCCGCAGTTTTTCGGGCTCTCCAATGCTGAATCTCAACAAGACGAAGATGCTCAAGTGGCTGCGATTACAGCCTATCTCTTCGCGAATTCCGGTGAGTTTAAGTCTGAGGACGTGAAAGAAACGGGGGATCCGATAAAGGGAAAAGAGCTGATTCAAAAAGTAGGCTGTATGGGTTGTCATTCGATTGGTGACATCAAGGTAAATAATTTCGCGGCGGATCTTTCCACGGAGGGAAGCAAAACATCGCTTGCTTGGCTGGTTGATTGGCTCAAAAATCCGAAACATTATTGGCCCGAGACTCATATGCCGAGCCTGCGCCTTACGGATCAGGAAGCCATCGATATCGCGTCTTTTCTCACAACGCAGAAGAGCCCCACGTTTGATGCGATTCCGGAACCTGAAATCAACAAAGACGTGCTCAATAAATTAGTCCGCGAGGAACTGCGTGAAAGCAACACCGACAAAGAAGCCGATGAAAAATTGAAGGCGATGAATGAAGACGAGAAGAAAACGTATCTTGGCGAGCGCCTCATCACTTTTTATGGATGTTTTGCCTGCCACAACATCAAGGGATTTGAGAACTCCAAAGAAATCGGCACCGAGTTAACCGAAGAAGGCAGTAAGGTCATCTCGCAATTTGATTTTGGATTTCTGCACGATATTCCGCATACCCGCCAGGCCTTCTTCGATCAGAAGCTGAAAAATCCCAGAGAATTTGATCGGGGAAGAGTTCGAACTCGAAAAGAAAAACTGCATATGCCGCATTTCACCACATTAACCGACGATGATCGTGCGGCACTGGTGACGTATTTAACCAGTCTCAAGCGGGAATATATTCCGCTGAACCGAAAGAGACTTCTGGATGATGATGAAAAGGAGTGGGAGGCCGCGTATCGGATTATCCGTGATCACAATTGCGCGGGTTGTCATACGTACGCGGAAGGGGAAGAAGGCGGCAACATCGCCAAGACGGTGGAAGACCCCGGCATGGCGCCGCCCAGCATTGTGGGGCAGGGAAAGCGTACTCAAGACAAGTGGCTCTTCAATTTCTTGAAAAATCCGACTCCGATTCGTCCATGGCTTCATTTCCGCATGCCGACGTTCGGTTTTTCGGATCAGGACGCAGACACTTTGGTAAAAGGATTCCGCGGAAAAAGCCATGTCCCGCTGACGTTTGTGGATGCGGACGCCAAAGCCGCGCCCGAATCACTTGCGGATGGTAAGAAAATATTTGAGATGTTCCAATGCACGAAATGTCATGCGGTGACCCCGGAGGGAAAAATTGAATTGAAGGAAGGTGTTACGGCTTCTGACCTGGCACCGAATTTGACATTAGCTAAAAACCGTTTGCGTCATGAATGGATTGTGGACTGGCTCAAGGATCCAAACGCGGTGATGCCGAATACCAGGATGCCCGGCTATTTTCCAGACCTGCAGTCTCCCGCGCCTGACATTCTCGGTGGCGATGCCATGAAACAGATGGCCGCTCTGCGGGATTATGTGGTGAGTCTCGGCGATCAGCCTTCGGCTCCAGCGCCTGCCACTCCTCAATCTCCGCCGCCGGCAACTACAGCTTCATAATCCCGAGCATCTCTTTGTGGAGTTTTCCGTTCGAGGCGAGAATTTCTTTTTTGTAGATGGAGTAAGGATTTCCCGCGAAGTCGGTGACCGTTCCGCCGGCTTCTTCGACGATCAAAAACGCCGCAGCGGTATCCCACGGATTTAATTTCAATTCCCAAAATCCATCGAAGCGACCGCACGCCAGATTGCACAAATCCATCGCCGCCGATCCGCATCGCCGGACGGCCTGACTTCGTATCAGAAAATTCTTGAAAAATTTCAGATAAAAGTCTGAATGCTGGCGCTGGTCATACGGAAAGCCGGTGCACAGCAGTGATTTTTCCATCTGGGCGATCTTTGAGACGTGAATGCGTTTTCCGTTTAGTGTCGCCCCGCGGCCGCGCCGGCCTAAAAACAATTCTTTCCGAAAGGGGTCCAGCACGCCGCCCAAAATAATTTTTCCCTGATGTTCTACTGCGATGGAAACGGTCGACATCGGAAACGAGTGGGCAAAGTTGATGGTTCCGTCGAGCGGGTCAATCACCCATTTGTAGTCGTGCCCGTCCTGCGCTCCAGATTCTTCAGCCAGAATGCTGTGATCGGGAAAATTCTTGCTGATGATCTTGATAATCGCCTTTTCGGAAGCGTGATCGACGTGCGTGACGATGTCAATCGCGCCTTTTTGGCTGATGCGTTTCGTCGCGTTGATGTTTTTTGCGAGAATGTCGCCGGCGGCATGGATGGCTTTGAGTAGTGTTGTTTCAAGTTGATGCATTGAGGTTTTTGGGGAACTTGCCATTGAAAGCACCTTATCCTTTTGATATGATTCAAACTTTAAACCCTCATTTTACACAAACTTAAGGAAAAGTCACCCATGTCCAGCAAAATCTATAATGTCACTCTCATTAATGGCGACGGCACTGGGCCGGAACTCGCCGCGGTTACCAAGGATTGTCTCGATGCTACCGGAGTCAAATTTAACTGGGATATTCAGGAAGCGGGTGTTGATGTGATGGCGCGTGTGGGCACGCCGCTCCCCGAAGCCGTTCTGGAATCGATTCGCAAAAATAAAGTCGCGATTAAAGCGCCCATTACGACCCCGGTGGGAACCGGATTTCGTTCGGTGAATGTGGCGCTTCGCAAAGAACTTGATTTGTACGCTTGCGTGCGCCCCTGCAAAAGTTATGACGGCGTGCGTTCCCGATACAAAAACATCAATCTCGTGATTGTCCGCGAGAATACGGAAGATCTTTACGCGGGCATCGAATTCCAGAAGGGGACGAAAGAAGCGTTGGCGCTGATTGATGAAATCGGCAAGCTTTATTCCGGGAAAAAAATCCGTCCCGATTCTGGAATCAGCATCAAGCCGTTATCTGTTTTTGGCTGTGAACGGGTGGTCCGCTACGCGTTTGAATATGCCCGCAAATACAATCGCAAAAAAGTAACGGCGGTGCATAAAGCTAACATTATGAAATTCACCGACGGACTTTTCCTCGAAGTCGCTCGTGAAGTCGCCAAAAAATATTCCGATATCGAATTCGAAGACCGCATTGTTGACAACATGTGCATGCAGCTCGTGCAAAAGCCGGAGCTGTATGACGTGCTGGTGCTGCCGAATTTGTACGGGGATATTCTTTCAGATTTGTGCGCGGGTTTAATCGGCGGATTGGGAGTTGCGCCGGGCGCCAACATTGGCGAGAACGGGGCGCTCTTTGAAGCGACGCATGGTTCCGCGCCGAAATACAAGGGCTTGAACAAAGTAAATCCCGTTGCGATGATTCTTTCCGGAATGCTGATGCTGCGTTATCTGGGTGAAGATTCCGCCGCGGACCGTCTTGAAAAAGCGGTGGCGGATGTGATTCGTGAAGGCAAAGACGTGACGTACGATCTCAAGCTGGATCGCGATGATCCGACGGCTGTCGGCACGAAAGAAATGGGTCAGGCGATTATTCAAAAATTGAAAAAAACCGCTGCGGTTGCGAGGTAGAACATGCTAAAAATCACTAAAGATCTCAGTAAGTCCCGCGCGAAAGTCACCGTGGTCGGCGCTGGTTTTGTCGGTGCCGGAGTGGCCCAGCGCATTGTCGAAAAAGAATTGGCGGATGTCGTGCTTGTCGACGTGGTTGACGGACTGCCGCAGGGCAAGGCCCTCGACATGATGGAATCCGCGCCGATCGAAGGGTTCGATACCGTGATCGTGGGCGCGAATGATTATGAGCTCACCACGAATTCGGATATTGTCGTGATCACGGCCGGTTTGGCGCGCAAGCCCGGCATGAGTCGCGATGATCTTCTGGCAAAAAACGCCGAGATTGTCGGCGGTGTCGTCGATCAAGTCGCGAAGCGTTCTCCCAAAGCTATTTTGATCATCGTCAGCAATCCGCTCGATATCATGACGCATTTGGCGTGGAAGCGCTCGGGGTTTGACGCCAAGCGCGTGGTGGGCATGGCTGGCGTGTTGGATTCCGCGCGCTACGCGGCATTCATCGCGATTGAGCTCGGTGTTTCCGTGAAAGACGTGCGCGCGATGGTGCTCGGTGGACACGGCGATTCGATGGTTCCGGTTCCCGATTATTCGACGGTGAACGGGATTCCGATCACTCAATTGCTGCCTGCTGATAAAATTGAAGCCATCAATCAGCGCACGCGTGATGGCGGTATCGAAATTGTGAATTATCTGAAAACCGGATCCGCTTTTTACGCGCCTTCGTCATCGGCTGTGGCGATGGTCGAGGCGATTTTACAGGATTCTGGCCGCGTGCTTCCGTGTTGTGCCTACGTCAACGGCCCGTACGGAATCAAAGACTTGTACTGCGGCGTTCCGGTCCGGTTGAACCGTTCCGGTGTCGCTGAAATTATTGAATTCAAGCTCGGCGCGAAAGATTTGGAAGCGCTCAAAAAATCCGCTGAGCACGTGAAAGAATTAGCCGCAAAGATTTCTTAGTTTGTCATTCCCGCGAAGGCGGGAATCCAGGAATTAGGTGCCAGGTTCATGAACCTGGCACCTAATACGGGTGGATTCCGGATCACGCCGCACTTTTCAGTGCGTGTCTTGTCCGGAATGACAGAGAGGTTTTAATGTCCCAATCCGAAGTTGCGAAACTCGACACGAAGCATTTTTATATGCGTCGTCTGCATTCTCTGCTTGGCCTTTTGCCGGTTTCTGTGTTTGTGATCGAGCACATGATCGCCAATTCCTTCATCATGCAGGGTCCGGAGGCTTATAACGGTGTGATCGCACTGCTTCGCGGTCTTCCGTTCGTGGTTTTTCTCGAGGTCATGATTATCGGCCTTCCGCTTCTTTTCCACGCTGCTTACGGCATTCACATCACTTTAACTAGCCGTGCAAATGTCATCAATTACGGATATTGGCGCAACTGGATGTATTTCCTCCAGCGGGTGAGCGGGATTATCGCGCTTATCTTTATCGCCTACCACGTGTGGGAATTTCGTATCGCTAGTTCGGCTTACGGATTTGAAGTGACTTACGGGGCCGTCGCGAAGGCGATGCACCATCCTCTGATTTTCTGGTTTTATGCGGTCGGGATGGCCGGTACCTTTTTACATTTCGCCAACGGACTGTGGCTGTTTTGCATTACGTGGGGCATTACGGTGGGGCCGAAGTCTCAAAAAGTCGCCGGATGGATTTTTGGCGCGGCGGGCCTCGCGCTTTTCTTCATTGGTATTCAAGCGATTTGGACATTATCCCGATGAGCGACGTTCCTATTAATAAGAAGGTAATTATCGTCGGCGGCGGATTGGCCGGCCTCATGGCCACCATTAAACTGGCAGAAGCCGGTTTTCACATCGATCTTTTTTCCATCGTTCCCGTCAAACGGTCCCACTCAGCTTGTGCGCAGGGCGGCATCAACGCTTCGGTCAACACGAAGGGTGAGGGCGATAGCGCCGAAATTCATTTTCAGGAAACCATTCACGGCGGCGACTATCTGGCCAATCAAACGATGGTAAAAGGTATGTGCGAAAAAGCACCGGGCTACATTGATATGCTCGACCGGATGGGCGTTCCGTTCAACCGGACCAGCGAAGGGTTTATCGATTTTCGCCGTTTCGGCGGAACCAAATTTCACCGCACCGCGTTTGCCGGAACCACGACCGGACAGCAGTTGTTGTACGCGCTCGACGAGCAAGTGCGCCGATTTGAAGTCGAGGGCAAAGTTACCAAGTATGAAGGCTGGGAATTTTTATCTGCCGTGATTGACGAAGGAAATGTTTGCCGCGGCATTACCGCGATGAATCTGACGCGCATGGAGGTTGCCTCGTTCAGAGCCGGCGCCGTGATTTTGGCTACGGGCGGATGCGGCATGATTTTCGGCCGCAGCACGAATTCTACTTCTTGCACCGGCAGTGCCGCCGGAGCCGTGTATCAGCAGGGAGTCTGGTACGCGAACGGAGAATTTATTCAAGTTCATCCTACCGCGATTCCGGGCGAAGACAAAAACCGGCTGATGTCCGAATCCATCCGCGGCGATGGCGGCCGGGTGTGGACGTACAAAGACGGTAAGCCCTGGTATTTTCTCGAAGAGTGGTATCCGAATTACGGGAATCTGGTTCCGCGTGACATCGCAACGCGAGCAATTTTCAAAGTCTGCCGCGAACTGAAACTCGGCGTCGACGGCAAAGACATGGTCTATCTGGACGTTTCTCACCTCGACAAAAAAGTGCTGGAAGAGCGCCTGAAAGGCGTGCTCGAAATTTATGAAAAATTTGTCGGCGCCGATCCCCGAAAAATTCCGATGAAAGTTTTTCCATCCGTGCATTACACGATGGGCGGTATTTATATCGATCAGAAACACATGACTAATGTGCCGGGATTGTTGGCCGCCGGCGAAGCGGATTATCAGTATCACGGAGCCAATCGCCTGGGCGCGAACAGTTTGCTATCGTGTTTTTATGGCGGCGAACTTTCCGCGAAAACAGCCGGCGAGTATTTGAAGGCGAAGGAAAAAGAGGCGCCTGCCGCCGCGGCGTCGCGAGCTTTTGACGCGGAGGCCAAACGTCAGCGCGAAATTAATGAAAAGTTTCTGAATGCACGCGGCAAAGAAAACCCGTTTATTCTTTGGGAAGAGCTGGGTAATGTGATGACCGAGAATGTGACCGTCGTGCGGTTTAATGACAAGCTCAAAAAAGCGGAAGAAAAAATTATTGAGCTGGAGGCGCGTTTCAAAGATATCAACGTGAGCGACATGACGACGTGGACGAATCAGCCGCTGGTTTTCGCGCGCGAACTCGGGAATATGCTGGTGTTGGCGCGCGTGATCACGCGCGGCGCGCTTCTGCGTGATGAAAGCCGCGGGGCGCACTACAAACCCGATTTCCCAAATCGTAATGACGAGAAATTTTTGAAAACCACCGTGGCTCAGTACACACCCGATGGGCCGAAAATTTGGTATGAGGATGTGGATACGTCGCTGATCAAGCCGAAGGCGCGAGTGTATTAATGATTAAAGATAAAATCACGATCAAAATAAAGCGCCAAGACACTCCCCAATTAAAGCCGCGCTGGGAAACGTTTGTGCTGAAATATCGTCCCGGCATGAATGTGATCACTTGCCTGATGGATATCCGCAAAAATCCGCGCACCGTCGACGGCATTAAAACGACGCCTGTGAAATGGGAGCAGAATTGTCTGGAAGAAGTTTGCGGTTCCTGCACGATGGTTATTAATGGAAAAGTCGAGCAGGCGTGCTCCGCGCTGGTGGATCATCTGGAAGATCCCATCACGATTGAACCAATGACAAAATTTCCGCTGGTGTGCGATTTGGTGGTAGACCGGTCGCGTATGTTTGAGGCACTGAAGCAGGTGAAGGCCTGGATTCCCATCGACGGCACTTACGATTTGGGACCAGGTCCTAAAATTTATCCGGAAGAACAGCAGGACATGTACGCGTTCTCGAAATGCATGACGTGCGGATGCTGTTTGGAGGCGTGTCCTCAAATTAATTCCCATTCACCATTCATCGGCGCGGCGGCCATCGGCCAGGTGAAATTGTTCAACGCGCATCCGACCGGCCATGAAAATGCGGGCGAGCGGTTGGAAGCGCTGATGACCTCCGGCGGCGCGCAGGATTGCGGGAACGCGCAGAATTGCGTCGAGGTTTGTCCTCACAAAATTCCGCTCACGACTTCGATCGCTGAAATTAACCGGCAGATTACGCGGAAATTATTCGGACTTTTTAAGAAATGAATTATTGGCCCGACCCCATTCCAGGCGCGGCTTACAAACCTGATATTCATGCCACTGCGTACATTGCCCCGCTGGCGTATGTCGGCGGACGCGTAGAAATCGGGGAGCATTCCAGCGTTTGGCCGGGATGCTCACTTCGCGGGGATATCAATAAAATCGTGATTGGTAAGTACACGAATATTCAGGATTGCTCGATCGCTCACGTTGAAAATGATCGCGCCTGCGTCATCGGAAATTATGTCACCGTCGGACATCGCGTTTTGCTCCATGGCTGTACGGTGGAAGACGAAGTGCTGGTGGGGATGGGGTCGATTCTGATGAACGGTGTGGTGGTGGGCAAAGGCACCATCATCGGAGCGGGGAGTTTGGTGACAGAAGGAAAAGTGCTGGAGCCCGAGTCGCTTTATCTCGGTAGTCCGGCCCGGAAAGTCCGGACGCTCACCAAAGAAGATGTTGAAAAAAATAAATTTTGGGCGGAAAAATATGCGGAACTTGCGAAAGCCCATATGCAAGAAAGGTTTTTAATGGCATGAAAATTCACGAATATCAGGCCAAAGAAATTCTCGCCAAATACAATTTGCCGATCCCTCGGGGGATTATGGCCGAAAGTGTGGATCAGGTGCTTGAAGCCGCTAAAAAAATTGGCCATTTCAATCTGGTCGTAAAAGCCCAGGTGCATGCCGGCGGCCGTGGCAAAGGCGGCGGCGTGAAGCTGGTTGCCACCGAGCAGGAATTGAAAGATGCTGCGAAAAGTATTTTGGGGTTGTCCCTGAAAACCGCCCAGACCGCGGGCGGATCGGTAACGGTCCGCAAAGTGCTCGTTGCCGAGAAAGTAAATTTCTCGAAAGAACTTTACTTGGGGATCACGATCGATCGTGAAAAAGGGCTTCCGTGCGTGATTTTTTCCTCAAGCGGCGGTGTGGAAATCGAAGAGTTGGCGCGTAAATCCCCAGAAAAAATTGTGACGCTTCATTTTGATCCAGTTGCTGGACTTCCGGCGTTCCGAGCGCGGGAGCTTGTGTTTAGTCAAGGTTTTACGGGCGACACGGCCAATCAACTCGCGCAAATTACGGAGCGGCTCACCAAAGTATTTATTCAACTCGACGCATCGCTTGTGGAAATCAATCCGCTCGTGATTGATTCGGCCGGCAAAGCGATTCTGCTTGATGCGAAAATCAGTTTTGATGACAACGGACTTTTTCGTCACCCTGAATTTTTGTCAATGCGCGACGAAAAAGAGGAAGATGCGCGTGAAGTCGAGGCTTCGAAATTCGGCCTTAGTTATGTCGGCCTGGACGGCAATATCGGCTGCATGGTCAATGGCGCTGGCCTCGCGATGGCCACGATGGACCTCATTAAATTCGCCGGCGGCGAGCCTGCAAACTTTCTCGATGTGGGCGGAAGTGCCACGGCCGAAAAAGTGACGGCCGCTTTCAAAATTATTCTGCGTGATTCCAAAGTGAGAGCCGTGCTCGTCAATATTTTCGGCGGTATCATGAAATGTGACGTGATCGCCCAAGGAATTATCGATGCGGTGCGCGAGGTCAAACTGGCGATTCCGCTCGTGGTGCGTCTGGAAGGAACCAATGTGGAAAAGGGAAAAGAACTGTTGAAGCATTCCGGAATTGCGATTATCACAGCCAATGAACTAAAGGACGCGGCAGAAAAAGCAGTCGCCGCGCTCAGCTCATGAGTATACTCGTCAATAAAAACACCAAACTGATCGTTCAGGGAATTACCGGGTCTGCCGGAAAATTTCACGCCAAGCAAATGCTGGAATACGGAACTAAAGTGGTAGGGGGTGTGACGCCGGGAAAAGGTGGCGAAACCGCTGAAGGCATTCCAGTCTTCAACACCGTCCAGGAATCCGTGAAAAAAACTGGTGCAAATGCCACCGTGATTTACGTGCCAGCCGCATTTGCCGGGGATGCCGCGATGGAAGCCGCGGATGCCGGTATCAAATTGATTGTGGTGATTACCGAAGGCATTCCGCCGCTTGATATGATTCGCGTAAAATTATTTTTAAAAAATTATCCGGACGCGCATTTGATCGGACCGAATTGTCCCGGCATTATCACGCCTGGGGAGTGCAAAATCGGCATTATGCCCGGTTACATTCACAAAAAAGGAAGTATCGGCGTGATTTCCCGGAGCGGCACGCTCACGTACGAAGCGGTGTGGCAGCTCTCACAGCTGGGATTCGGGCAATCAACGTGTATTGGCATCGGCGGTGATCCTGTTCAGGGTATGAATTTTGTCGACTGTTTGAAATTATTCAAAGATGATTCCCAAACCGAAGCGGTAGTGCTGATCGGTGAGATCGGTGGTTCGGCCGAGGAGCAGGCAGCGGCGTATATTGAAAAAGAATTCAAAAAACCTGTCGTTGGGTTTATCGCGGGACTTACCGCGCCGCCGGGAAAACGCATGGGGCATGCAGGTGCTATCATTTCAGGAGGAAGCGGGAAGGCGGAAGATAAGATTGCCCGCCTGGAACGAGCCGGTGTCAGTGTTTCCCGGAGTCCGGCCGATATTGGCAGAACGATGAAAGCAGTACTTCGTACTTAGTACTCAGAACTTCGAAAAAGCAAATCGAAGTACGAAAGACGAAGTACGATGTGCGGGGTATTTATGGACAAGTTCACCAAAATCCACTCGATGGGCCGCAATGCGGAAGATACGTATGACCGGTTTTTGCTTGCCGCCGGTCATGAGATGATTCGCACCGTTTCTCAGTTTGAGGAACGAGTGCATCAAAGCCTTTTCAAATACGGCCGCTTCGCGATCCCCACATTTTTCAAACCTTATTTTCTTACGCCGCGCCAGGAAAAGCTGATCAAGAATGTGACGGAGACGATGGCGCGCATCCTCGAAAAAGTCATCCAGATTTATTTTGAGGAACCGCAGCTTCGACGTCTTTTCAACTTGTCGAAAGAAGCGGCGGAACTGATCGCGATTGATCCGGGTTATAAACGGAATGTGAATGTGGCCCGTTTCGACAGTTTCCTGGAAGGCGAGAATCTGAAGCTGATCGAGCTGAACACCGATTCGCCGGCCGGCATGGGCTACGCGGATCTTCTCGAGGACATTTTCTTCGAGACGCATGAACTTGAAGATTTTTTTCACGCATTTCATTTCCGGCGCGATAATCGCCGCCAGAAATTGCTAGAGTCCCTGCTGGGCGCTTATGGGGAATTTCAGGGCGGAAGCACGCATCATCCGCGCATCGCCATTGTCGACTGGCGCACCGTCCGTACGCGTCCGGAATTCGAGGCGCTCAAAGCCTTTTTCGAAGAGCGGGGATACCCCACGACGATTGCCGATCCGCGCGATCTCCGATTGAAGCATGGCAAGTTGTATCATGATGATTTTCAAATTGATCTGGTTTATCGTCGCGTGATTTTCAATGAGCTGCTTGAAAAGCTGGACGAAGTGAAAGATTTTATTGAGGCTTATCGCACGCGCGTCGTCTGTGTCGTGAATTCTTTCCGCTCGAAGCTGGCCGGTACTAAGACCGTGCTGTCGATTTTGACGACGCCGGAGTACGATCATTTTTTCACGGAAGAAGAAAATAAAATTAAATCCGAAAATATCCCGTGGACGCGCCGCGTGATCGATTGCGAGCATTTCTACGGAACCAAGAAAATCTTCTTTATCGATTTTCTCAAGGATGAAAAAGAGCAGCTGGTGATGAAGCCGTCGGAAGGTTACGGGGCGAAAGATGTCACCGTGGGGCTCGAGACCCGGGATGACGACTGGAACCGTACGATCGACAAAGCCCTTAAGTCCGACTGGGTGCTTCAGGAATTCGTGCGCATTCCTTTTATGAACGTGCCGATTGTGATTAACAACAAACTGGAATTTGTCCGAAAAAAATCGAGCATCAATCCGTTCTGTTTTGGCGGGCGCTACGCGACCTGCCTTTCCCGTCTCAGTGAAGAGTCGGTCATTAATGTTTCGCACGGAGGGGGACTTATTCCGAGTGTCTCGGAGGATGAAGTCCACAATCGATGATCGCCATCGACTTCCATAATCACCTTGGTAAAAGTAAAACGGATGGAGCTTGTGCCACGGCTTCAGAAGTAAAGCGCTCGGGCATCGGCGGTGGGTTGAGCCTCACGCACGCTGTTATGTTTCCCATCGACGAATCGCGGCCCGGCATTTCCTACAGCCGCCTCAATACTCAAGTTGCTCGCGCCGTTAAATATCAAAAGGGTTTAATCGGATTTTGCCGTCTCGATCCGCATTTTGGGAACCGGGCCATTGAGGAAATCGAGCGCTCGTACCGGCTCGGGCTGGTGGGTGTAAAGCTTCATCCGCGCGCCGAGAATTTTCGTCCCGCTTTGGCAGCGGGAATCTTGAGTCAGCTCG
>JACROU010000069.1 GCA_016214265.1 Candidatus Omnitrophota bacterium | reverse complement strand
CGCCTCCCATCACGCGATCAAAAGCATCCCGAATCGCGAGGCTTTTTAAAATTTTCTCAGTAAAATGGAGCGGCTTGTTGGTTACGATAACTTTTTTTTCCGTAAGCTTGGTCATGGCCTCCCTCACGCCGGGATACAACGTTGTGACATCCACACAATGCTCGTCATAATCACGCCGGAAAATCTTGAGTGCGCGGTCAAACAGAGTTTCATGATGCTCACCCAGACTTTGCCGGATAAGGTTAGACATCCCATTACCGACATACGCTGCAATTACAGATTCTGATTTTTCGGGAAGCTCGAGCGTCCGCAGCATGCGGTTAATGGAATCAGAAATATCTTTTCGGGAATCAATAAGAGTGCCGTCAAGATCAAAGCAGATGAGAGAAAATCGGGAAGACATTAAAGCTTGAATTCTGAATCCTTAAGCCCTTGATTTGTCTTAAGGTCATCATAAATATATTTGCCGAACATCTTTCCCTTGGCAGTATACCGTTCAATACCGATAGGAATGCCCAGCTTGTGATTCACATAAATAACTAACCGCTCGGTTTTATAGCCTTTTCCGGCGGGCAGGATGCGCTCAATTTTTAGAATATCATTTTTCTTCTCAAGAACTTTGAGAGAAAGCTCGTTTTTGTCGTACGCATCCGAGGTCACTTTTGCGATCTCTTCCATCAGATACCCAAGTCCGGCCTGCCGAATCGTATGCCCAGCTTCATCTTTTGCCATATCCGAATTGGGATCCACATCCACAGAAGGAATGATAATGCCGATGAGCCCGCCCAACTTCACCTTCAGTTTATTATTATTGGCTCCTTCGATAAAAACTACTTCCCGTTCTTTTCTGGGACCTTTCACCCACTTGATTTTCACGGCAAAGGGTTTTTTAAACCGGAAATCCAATTCTTCTTTCGTCCATTTGCCGGACTCGGACAATTCTTCTTTGTGCAATTTTGCAGAGTAGTCGTGGATATTATTGTAGGATTCTTTGAAATTTTTGAACAACTGGAATATATCTTCCATGCCTGGTTCCGCAGCAGAAACGGATTCGGGGCTAATCGCAGAGTAAGCCGCTGGAATAACAGGCATTGCCAAACCCAGAAGCAATACAAAACTCCAAGCGGTTTTTTTGAACATAAACATTACTCCCCTAAATGATTTCTGAAAAAACTAAGCACTCGGGCCTGATACTGGTCGGGTTCCGCGATAACCGCATCATTGTGTGCCGCGCCAGGAACAATCCATAATTGTTTGCCTCCGCTCCGTGCCCGATCATGAAGATAGCGGGCATGATCGGGACGAATATACAAATCATTGCCGCCATGAATCAGAAAAATAGGGGGCTTTACGCGACGGATATCATTTTCGATGGAAAGAATTCGCGAATGCAGTTTGACGGACGAAAAGTGAATGCTCCAATAGCTCAAAAATCCCACAACAAATTCGGGCAAGTTCCGGATCACAAACTCACTTTCAATATAAATCGAGGCCCATTTTTTGATGTAGTCTTTGATGGTCTCCGAAACCGGGCAAGCCCCGTCGGTAATTACTGCCTTGATTCGTTTCGAACGGGCCGCGGCGCAAATCGCCAATCCCCCGCCTTTTGAGACCCCAAAAACACCTATCTGCTGGGCATCAACATCACTTCGTTTGGATAAGTACTCAATCGCAGCGAAAAGATCCCGAAGTTCACGTCGGGTGGGCCATTGTTTGGGGCTGAAACCGTTGCGGTGAAAACCGGCGATTTCCTTGCCTTTACGGAAATCAAAAGTAAACACGTTATAGCCATGCGCCGGAAGACCGGATAAATATTTAATCCAGGAATGCTGGTCTGAACCAAACTCGTGGCAGAAGATGACAGTTTTTTTGGAACCATTCGCGGCAGAAATAAACTTTCCATTTAATACCGTGCCATCGTAGGAGGTAAATTCTACATCCTGACTGACAATCGTGTGGGTTTGCGGATGATCGAGCGGGTAAGGAATGTTCAGCAAATTATCCGAGATAATCCGGATATATTTAATGAAGTAGTACCCGAAAATACAGGTAGCAATAAGTATGGCAAGCGCAATCGCGCAAAGAATAATGGTCAGTATCACGTTTATTCGAATTTCCTTGCCAAAAGGGTGATGTTCTGTCCGCCAAATCCGAAAGAATTCGAAAGCACAGTATCCACTTTCTTCTCACGGGCCTGATTGGGGACATAATCCAAATCGCAATCCGGATCTTTCTCTTCAAAATTAATCGTCGGGGGAATCATACTCTTCTGGATGACTAAAAATGACGTGATCAATTCTACAGCTCCCGCCGCGGCGATCAAATGTCCCAACATCGATTTAATCGAACTGACAGGCACTTTGTAGGCATAATCGCCGAATGTTTTCTTAATGGCTAGTGTTTCGACCATATCGTTGACAACTGTAGAAGTGCCGTGAGCATTGATATAACCCACGTCTTCCGGTTTAATCCCCGCACTTTTAAAAGCCAAATCCATGGCCTTGATTGCTCCACGGCCTTCCGGATGAGAATCTGTTAGACGATATGCGTCCGCCGTGGAACCGTAGCCGACAACTTCTCCATAAATTTTCGCCTTTCGTTTTCTGGCATTCTCAAGCTCTTCCAAAATCAGCACGCCAGAACCTTCAGCAAGCACAAAACCATCGCGCTTAAAATCAAACGGCCGGCTCGCTTTTTTGGGATCCTCGTTTTTGGTGGTGAGCGCCGTCAGCAAATTAAACCCCGCCACGCCAAACGGATGAATCATGGAATGCGCGCCGCCAGTGAGCATCAGATCGGCATCGCCGCGGCGAATCGTCTCATAAGCCTCGCCAATAGCCTGGCTGGAAGCGGCGCAAGCGGTCAAACAATTCGATACAGGCCCCCGGACCCGGAAAAGCCGTGATAAGTGGGCCAGTGTCATGCAGGGTTCTTGCTCTAACTCAGCATACCGGTTCAAAATATTCACTCCGTTTTTGAGGTAATCTGTTTTATCAATAACCTCACCGTTATTGCCCCAAGACGCGCAAAGAGCGCCGATAAAATTTTTCAAATCAACGCCGCCATCACCCGCGGCAAAATAAATACCCATGCGTTTCGGATCATAGTCAAAATGGTCAAGTCCCGCGTCTTCATACGCCTCACCCGCGGCGTAAACCGCAAATTGCGTGTTTCGGCCGACACGAGCGAGCAGTTTGTCCCGGTCTATCCAAGGTTTAAAATTGAAATTTTTAACTTCGCCGGCGATTTTTGTGGGAAATGTAGATGCCTCAAAAAGCGTGATGGAGCCAACGCCCGATGCGCCCAGCATCATATTATCCCACGTATTTTTGACATTATTCCCAAGCGGCGAAACAATACCGACTCCGGTAACGACAACGCGGCGTGACATTATTTTCCCTCCCAGCGCTTCATGAGAATGGAAGCATTTTGTCCACTGAGGCCGAAGGCGTTTGAAAGAATTGCGTTCAACTTCATGTCTTCATTCAATTTTTTCACAATCAAAAGTCCGATTTCCGAATCGTCCTCATCATAATTGAGTGTGGCAGGAACTTTTTGATCCTGAATCATTTTCGAGGAAAGCACCATCTGAAGTCCGCCGGAGGCAAATCCGGTATGGCCGATAAACGGCTTTGTCGCCACCACGGGAAGGCGAGCTGCCAAAGCGCTGCCAAAAACCTTATGAATCGAGCGGGCTTCCAGCAAATCATCTTTCGGAATTCCGCTTCCGTGCGCATGAATCAAATTAACCTGGTCCAGTTTCAAACCGCTGTCACGAAGCGCCATTTCCATCGCAAGTTCACGGCCTGTGCTGTCCGATAAATTTTCAGGAAGATAATTAAAATCGGCGGATGTTCCATAACCGGCGACTTCGCCATATATTTTTGCGCCCCGCCGGAGCGCGTGTTCCAGTTCTTCCAGAATAATCACGCCCGATCCCTCACCCACCACAAAACCCGAGCGTCGTTTATCAAACGGCCGATAAGCCTGACGATCTGCAGCGTTTCCGTTTACGAGCGCGCTTAAAACCTGATAACGGGTAATCCCGAAAGGATTCATGCGGCATTCCGCGCCACCGGCCACCATCAAATCCGCACCGTCACGCTCGATAATGCGAAACGCCTCGCCCACCGCCTGCATAGCCGCGGCACAAGCGGTCGTAATGGTGTTACTCGGACCTTGAAGGTTGTACATAATCGAAATGTGACAGGCTGGCATGTTAGGAAGATACTTCAACATCCAAAGCGGAAACAGTGTACGAATTCCTTCGGCGCCAAATTTTGTCATTTGAAAATTGCCGGATTCATCTAAAGAGTTGCGAATACAGGCGGCGATTTCATCGATTTCGTTATCGAGGAGCCCGGCGCCCATCGTAATGCCGGCGCGCTCGGGATTGATTTTGGAAATATCAATTGCAGCGTCTTGAAACGCGAGGGTGCTGGCGGCACAGGCCAGTTGAATATCGCGCGACATCACTTTCAGAGACTTGCGGTTCTCGACAAAATCCCGCGGATTAAAATCATGGATTTCACCGCCCTGCTGAACGGGAAATCCGTCGCAGGCAAATGACTGGATGGGGCCGATGCCGCTGCGACTTTCGAGCACCGCTTTCCAGAGCGGATCCGTGCCAATACCCAAACACGAAACAGAACCTAACCCAGTAACAACAACTCGCCGTCTCATCGAACCGAAACCCCGAGAACCTCTTTAATGCGGTAAGAAGTCAAAAATTCATCACTGAAAACAACTGACTCGCCTCCCTGAAGAAGTTCCGTTTGCAAGCGATCCAGATGACCGAGCAAAATACTGGCTTCACAAAGCACTTTGTCTTCCGCCATAATTTTACCTTCGATGCGCGTGCCGTCCTCGCTGCGATCGGTGATCCAGGCATCAACCGTTAAAATGGCCGGTGGAACAATTTCATTGGGAAACCGGGCCCAGTCAATTTTGCCCAGAATAATTTCTTTCGAGAAATTCAGGCTGGCGCCGACCAACACGCCTCCGGTTTGCGCGATCATTTCGATCATAAGCACGGGAGGGAAAACGGGGCAAAAATTAAAGGAGTCCTCGAAAAAGTCTTCCGCGCGCGTAATCGCCCGCCGGGCTTGAGCTTTACCACCGTCGATATCGATAAATTCAAACTTGTCGAGTAACAGCCATCTCATAATAAGTTTCTCGCCTCCTAAAAACTAATTGCCTGCGCGATAACAGAATCACGAACCTCGAAAAAATTTAGGTGCCACTCACAAAACCGGCCGGCCACCTTCTCTTTGAGAATCCCCGAAAGCCGTGCTTCGGAAAATTTTTCTTCTTCAGATGAAAGATCAACCTCAATCATCCGGAAGCCTTCAACACCGAGCCAATTCAAATCGAGGCTTTTAAACACCGCTTCTTTCGCTGAAAATAAATACGCTAACAACCGTCCAGGATTGACGGATTTTTTGAGCGCTTCCTCTTCTTTGGGATTTAAAATTTTTCCGAGACTGTCATGATGTTGATGGTAAAAATCCTCCGCTCGCGAAAACGCCACCACATCAACACCAATTCCTTTTGGAGAATTTTTACGTTCTAGCATAAACAAACGGGTGTGCAGTTTGGAACTGCGGACAAATTATGAGGAAAAACACAAACGGTAAACAACCCTTAAATTATGCTTTTGCCTTTACGGACGTTTTATCGAACAAATAATCAACGATCATTTTTACCGTAAAAATATCCGAAAGCCGGGAAACAAGCGGGTTATCCTCAAAAGTCGTAAAATCCACGTGAGACAGCTTTCTTTTAAGCTCCGCAAGCCCAGCTGGTGTAATGCGGCCTTCCTTAACAAACGCAGGATTGGTCAACAGATTTTCCGGAAACAAGTCCCCGCGGGGAATTTTAATGCCAAAGGTTTTTTCCAAACGGAACACCACGTCTAGAAAATCAATCGATTCGGCGCCCAAATCCTTCACCAGGGACGAGTCCAAAGTCACTTGGTTTTCGCTGACACCTAAAGCGTTAATTAAACAATCACGAACCCCTTGGAAGATTTGCTCTCTTGTCTTTTCCACGCGAAGAGTCTCCTTTTTAGTATGGCCGACCTGTAAAAATTTCCGTTAGTATAGCCTAGAAGCCGGTAAAGTTTAAATGAATTTTAACGCCGGGCGTTCAAACTCAAACCGCCGTCAATCGTGATCACCTGACCTGTAATATACCCCGCCTCATCCGAAGCCAGAAAAACAATGAGCGCGGCCACCTCATCCGGATCCGCAAAACGCCCGCACGGAATCCGTTTCGTTAGATCGCCTGCCAGTCCTTTCACATTCTCAATCATTTCGGTCGCCACAAGTCCCGGCGCAATCGCGTTGACCGTAATTCCCTTTGACGCAAATTCCGCGGCGAGTGCCCGCGTAAGCGCGTTGATCGCGCCTTTTGAAGCAACGTAATTAGCCTGCCCGACACTGCCGATTTGACTGACGACGCTCGACATATTAATGATGCGGCCTTTTTTCTGAAACATCATGTGCTCACAAACCCCTTTCGAAAAAAGAAATGTGCCGCCCACATTAGTGTTGATCACGTCTTTCCACGTATCTTCTTCCATCGTCATAAAAAGCCCGTCACGGATAATGCCGGCGTTGTTGACAAGAATATCGACACGGTCAAATTTTTCGATGGTTTTATCCACCACCGCCTGAACACTGGCGGAATCCTGAAGAGAACAAGGCAGGCAAGTGACTGAGATATTTTCAGCGGCAAGATCATTCACAATCTTTTCCGCCGATTCTTTGTTTTTGTTGTACGTAAAAACAACCGAGGCCCCTTCGCGAGCGAATTTCCGGACAATCGCGTCCCCAATACCCCGAGAACCGCCAGAAATAATGGCAACCTTTCCTTCTAACTTTTTGCGGCCGTTTAAATTAATTTGAGGTTCTTGCGCAGTTTTCATGATGGTTTAAGCCAGAATGGCTTCTCGTGAAATTTCTTTGAAACGTTCGCGATAAATCTCGCGGATTTCCTCGCCGGACTTGCCCCAGGTTTCATTACTGCCAACCAGAGGACGTTTTTTTAAACGAAATTTAACGCGAATTGCGGCCTTGCCATTTAACGAAGCGCTGGCTTGAAAATCACTCTCGTTGTCATTTTGGCCGATTAAATCCGCTTTAATTTCAAGTTTGTCGCCGGGCTTGACGAACTGCCCGTACTTCACTTTCGAGACTTCCGTCAGGGCAATACAAGCAGGCTCGAAATCTTCACTATAGCGCCAAAGCCATGATGCCACCTGAACGGTGGACTCCAGAATCAGCACACCTGGCATAACAGGAAATTTACGGAAGTGATCCTTCAAATACTGTTCCGTGGAGCTCAGATAGCGCAGAGCTTTAATGGATTGATTCCGGTTTATCTGGACTATTCGGTCTACAAATTGAAAAGCCAACCTATTACTCCCATTCAGCTGTGTCTCTACTTAGGCGATAAGGGGTGAAAACGCTTGAAATTACTAAAATTAGGGTCGAATTTCAAGGTAATTTTGGGGTAAATTTATAGGGCTATTTTCCCTGTACCAATTTTTTCACAAGTTCCACGTCAGCCGGCGGAAGCGGGTATTTCGACAAATTCTCAAACTCCACCCATGCCAGCTCTTCAGAAGCGTGCGGCTTCGCAACTCCTGCGAGGATATCGCAAAGAAAAAAATGTAAATGAACCACTTTGCCGGAATATTCATGCACGGTCGAGAAAAATAAGCCGTTTACTTTAGCCGTTACTCCCAGCTCTTCAGCAAGCTCCCGCCGAAGACACGCCTCTAAACTCTCTCCATCGCGAATCTTACCACCCGGAAATTCCCACAGTCCGCCCAGATGATCGTTCTCACGGCGGCGAGTCAGTAAAACGCAATTGTCTTTGACAATAATCGCGGCACTCACCACAACGCGCCCAGGATTCATCGTAAAATTTTTAAGTTTCCGGCGCTGAAACACCGCCCCGTTTAACAACAGTTTTTGCACACGAGGCACCGGAAGCCCGTATTGAATGTCATAATCGGACCATTCAAAACTTGCTACATTCGGACGCCCCATCGCCCGCGACGGCCCTTCATACCGCAATAAATATCCTTTGTTGGAATCGAAAGTAACGACGGGCTGATCTTCGCCACCGTAATCCAGCTTGAACGTTCCGGAAAATTCATCGTATTTTAGAATTTTAACTTTCCCCGTCACCAAATCGTTCACCAAATTTCGAAGCCGTATCGAAATCAAAAAGCGCTCCACGTCGATAGGTTTCGGCGACTGGGCTACCTCCCACGCTTTTTCCCCGTCAAAAAAATTGGCGATTTTCCCGTTAGGAAAAATGAATTCAGTCATCAAATGATTCGGCCAGCGGAAATACTCGTGGAACTCGCCCCATTGAACACCGCCGCCGGCATGAACGATCAACTCCAAATTCCACACCCAGCCAGCATCGCACCACTGATTAAAAGGAAGTTGGCTAAAATAGGCTTTTTCGATAAGATGAATCAAATTTCGTTGGTCCATACGAGGCATAATTTACCATGAGCGAGCCCGCTTGTTACACCATTAAAGTTGAATCGCGTTTTGAGGCTGCCCACAACCTGCGTGAATACTATGGCGCTCCAGAGCCCATCCACGGTCACAGCTGGCGCGTAGAGGCCCGCATCGAATGCCCCAAACTGGATCACGAAGATATCAGTGTCGATTACGTCAAAGTTGAAAAAGCACTGCACGGACTCACGGCGAAATTCGACCACAACTACATTAATCAAATTTCGCCATTCGATAAAGTGAACCCCACCTCCGAAAATATTGCCAAATGGTTTTATGACGGATTAAATCGTCCGGACCTCTTGGGATCAAGCGCCCGATTGAAAGAAATCACACTTTGGGAAGGACCGTTCAATACGCTCACCTATAGCCCGGCGGGTAAATGAAAAAATTCTTCACAATACTTGGTGTCATTTTTCTTTTTATTTTTCTCGTGATCGGCGGGCTGTTTTATTTTTGCTTCAATACCACAACGGGCTTCACGCTATTGGTACACACCATTATTCCCGCAAAACGCCTTCCCGCATTTTCCGTGGAGAAGGTCCGGACCATTCCTTTTCGTTGGATGGAATTATCGAACCTGCGAGCAGCCGTATTAATCGACGGAGTCAAAACAGAAATCAAAGCAAGCGGGCTCGGACTTCAAATGCATCCGACGAATCCGTTTCATCCCCCGATTTTTTGGGTGGAAAACCTAAATGTAAAAACGCGGGATTTTTCGATCACAAACGCCGAAATCAAACTTGGATTTGAGCCCGGCGAAGCCGTACCTGCCGGTTTCGGGCTCGTGAACATTGCCGCCGTTAAATATCAAACCAAATATAAATTACGAGACATCCAGGGCGTTATCGCTAGCCTGGATCCTCTCATCCTTCGTCCGGTGGAAGGCGAGTTTTTGGATGGTATTTTCAAGGCCGAAATCACCTATCAGCCAAAAATCGCCGCTCTGGCCGCCAAGGGATTTTTAGCCGACGCAAACATGGCTCAGTTCGCAGTCATCGCGGGTGATCAATTCAAAAATTCAACAGGCCGGTTCCAAAGTGAATTTGGTTTGGAGACAGAGCATGAGAATGTCCGAACCTTATGGATCAAGGCAGAAAGCCCTCTGCCCGGAGGTGAGATGAACGCGGATTTATTTCGAATATTTCTCGACTATCTGCCGTCAAATGCCGATAAGGAACGCATTGATGAATTGATCCGAAGCCGGCATACCGTGCCGTTTGATAATGCCCGTTTTACGCTGAAAAATATTTCGGAAAAATCATTTCAGGGCCAATTCAATTTTGTAAGTCGGGCGCTGAACATTCAATTAAATATTGATCTCGATATTAATTTTCAGGACATCGAGATGATGAATTCACTGGCAAAGTTCATGGAAGTTTTAGGGAGATTTCAAAATGAAAACGGATAAAGCATTTGCTTTCTTTCTGGCCGCGCTTTTAATTTCGGGCTGTACGGTCAAGGCCGTCGGAGATCCCAACCGGCCCATCACCATCAACGCTCATGTCACCATCGACATCCGCGGCATGAAAGAAACAGCGACCAATATCGAAGATTTTGTGAGCGGTCAAACGAACGAATTGAAAACGAAATCGGGAGAACAAAAATGAAGAAAATACTTTCTGTTTTAATGTTGAGTCTTTTTATTTCAGGAATCGCATTCGCAGGCGAATATGATTTAAAAACTATCACGCCCACCGTTAAAAACGCCCTTGATGGCCGTCGGGATCGCTATGCCCAACTGGAACAGTTAAAAAATCAGGATAAAGTCGGCGAAGGCAGAGACGGTTTTGTGGTGAACTTAAATGGTGATGCCGAAGCCGATCCCGTAGTGACGGCAGAGAATCAAGATCGCAGCGTCATTTACAGCGCAATCGTTCAACAAAACGATTTGCCTGAAACCGAAATTCGCACCGTCGCACGCGTCTTTGCCGAAACCCAACGGCAAAAAGCCAAAGCAGGTCAGATGATTCAGCTCGAAACCGGAGCCTGGGCGAAAAAGAAATAAACCGTTTACGCGGCTTGGGCCAACTGGCGGGTATCCGCGATTATTTTTGACAGATTCTCAACCAGCGCTTTGATGTCGAAGGAAATACCCGCCTCCCCATTGCCCAAACTCGCCGCGCGCATCATGCCGGGTACTCGATTCGCCAATTCCGGATTTTCCGCGATACGCATCATGACTTCAAGCGCTCCCACTGTCAAAAGTTCCGGATAACGACTGCCGGCAAATTCAAAATAAGCAATCTTCTCTTTAGTCTTCTTGATGTTATCCGCCACCAGCAAAAGATCGGGCGTCACGAATGCCTTCGCCAATCCCCGCTCTTTTTCGAGAGCGCGCTGAATGTCCCGAACCGGAATTTCACCGGCATACGGCATGCGCGTCACACGATCGGCGCCGAGTAATTTAAAAATCCGGTTCGCTTTCGCGGCATTTTCTTGGGGAAAAATCAGAATCAGTTTTTTGACGGTTCGCAAAATTTGAATCGCGGATTCCGACATATTCTCTGGCAGCGAATCGGTGTGAATCGCAAGCGCGGTATCGTGATTAGCTTCAGCATCCCGACTTCTGCCCGTTTTCGACAAACATTCGACGCTTTCCGCCTCCTCATCCAAAATCACTCCGGCTTGCGCCATCATGAGTTGAACCTCGTGCGATTGAGCGGCTACGGATTTTCGATCGACTTTACCGGCAAGCAACCGCACCGCCTTCTGCCGCGTTCCCAGCGAATTCGCCTGAATCTGATCCCCGCCTAGAAAATTT